>CAZDSB010000609.1:0-13814 GCA_964507515.1 uncultured Myxococcaceae bacterium | reverse complement strand
GCGGAGCACGAAGCGGCCGGCGTCGTCGGCGAGCCACAGCGCGCCCGTGCTCGCGCCCGCTGCACGGAGCAGCTCGGCGAGGAGCAGCTCGTGGAAGCCCTCCGCGTCGGGGTCTCGCAGCAGCGTCACCGCGCGCCGGTGCAGCTCCGCCTCCTGGCGCGCCGCCGCGGACTCGACCCGCGCGGCGTCACGCTCCCGGCGCAGGTTCACCCACGGGACCGCGCGTTCCACCGCCGCGAGGAGCGCGCCACCGTCGGTCGAGGATGCGCACTCGAAGGGCGGTGTGAGCTGCGGGACGGGCCGCCCCGGGTCCACCCAGGCCACCACCGGCACGTCCGGGCAGCCGGCGCGGAAGGCGTCGAGGACGGCCAGCTCGTCCGGCACGCCGACGACCAGCACGTCCGGGGCACCGGCCAGCCGCTCGAGCTCGTCCGGGGCGCCCACCCAGGCGATCTCGTGTCCGGCCTGGGCCAGCTCGGCGGCGAGCCAGTCGCGCACCGGGGCGCGCGCCTCCGCCACCCAGAGCTGGAGCGGAGGGGGAGCCGCCGGCGACGAGCTGGAGCGCACGGAGGTCAGTCGAGCAGCGCCTCCGGCAGCTCGGCGGCGAAGACGAAGCGCGCCGGGCCGCGCAAGGTGGTGCGCTGCAGGTCCGCCGATACCCGGACCGTGAGCTTGCCTCCGGGGAGCTCCACGGGAACGAAGACGTCCGGCGGCACCCAGCCCGCGACGACCGCCGCGGCGACCGACGCCGCCGCTCCGGTTCCGCAGGCATCGGTGAGGCCGGAGCCGCGCTCCCACACCGAGACTCGCAGCCCCTCGGCCGCGCGGCGCACCCCCTCGACGTTGGTGCGGTCCGGGAACCCCGACAGGTGCTCGAGCCTCGGCCCGTGCTCGCGGACGACCTCGGGCGGCGCGCCGAGCAGGACCAGGTGGGGATTGCCCATGCTGACGGCGGTGCCGGGCCAGTCCACGCCCGGGACCGGCGCGGCGACGAACGGACCGCCGCCGGTCGCCCGAGGCAGGTGCCGCGCGTCCAGCCGCGCCGGACCGAGCTCGATCTCCACCTCCACCACCTCACCGCCCTGCCGCCGCGCGCGCGCCGGCAGGACGCCCGCGCCGGTCTCCACCTCCAGCGCGTCGCGGGCCGGCTGCCGATCCAGGAGGTGCTTGGCCACGCAGCGCAGTCCGTTCCCACACATCTCGGCGATGCTCCCGTCGGCGTTGTGGACCACCATCCGGGCCTCGGCCCGGGTAGAGGGCAGGAGCACCAGCACCCCATCCGCGCCCACGCCGCGACGGCGATCACAGATCGCCCGCGATGCCGACGGTGACACGTCGTCGCCCGCATCGCGGCGGTCGAGCACCACGAAGTCGTTGCCCAGCCCCTCGTACTTGAA
Organism: uncultured Myxococcaceae bacterium; assembly: GCA_964507515.1. Lineage (GTDB taxonomy): Bacteria > Myxococcota > Myxococcia > Myxococcales > Myxococcaceae > RPRB01. Next base: position 12,417 of record CAZDSB010000609.1, on the reverse strand, counting down.
CGCCCGCTCCGGCCGACCGCTCACGGCTCACCCTGGCCCGGGCGACCCGGCGGGGGGCGCGCCAGGGCCCGGCGGAGCGTGAGGAGCTCTCCCTCCTGCGTCGCCAGCCGGCGCTGCAGCTGATCGACCCGGGAGGCGAGCTCCTGCGCCTGGGCCTGGGCCGACTCCACCGCGGCCCTGGCCTCCTCGCGCTCGTGGCTTCGCTCCTCGGCGACAGCGTCACGGGCAGCGACCGCATCGGCGAGCATCTGCTGCAGGGCGCCCGGCGGGCCCTCGCCGGTGGCACGTGCCACCTCGAGATCCGCCGTGAGCGACTGCTCCCGGGCCGCGGCCTGCTCGGCCTGGGCGGCGAGCGCGTCTCGCTCGAACTGCACCGAGGCCAGCTCGTCGGAGAGCTTGCCGACCTGTTCCTCCAGCTCGGCCACCCTGCCCTCGACGAACTCCTTCTCCTCCTCGCGCATCCGCGCCCGCGCGCGCTCCTGCGCGAGCTCCACCTGGACCTGCTCCCGGGCCTGCTTCGCCGCGCGTGCCTGGTCCTCGCCGGTGCTCTGCCCGGCCTCGACCAGGGCCAGGCGCGCCGACGTCTCGTGGGCGGCGAGCTCCGCGGCGGTGAGCCGCTCGAAGGCGGCGTCGCGCTCGCTGACGATGAGGTCACGCTCGGCGCGAAGCGGACCGAGCTCCGCCTCCGCCGCCTGCGCCCGCTGCACGGCTGCGTCCAGCGCGGCACGCGCCTCGTCCGCGCCTGCGAGGGCCGCCTCCAGCGCGTCCACGCGCGCCCGGGCATCGTCCAGCGCCCGCCCGAAGGCCTCCGCCCGCGCCGTCGCCTCGGCGTGCTGGGCGCGAAGCCCGGCCAGCTCCTGGGCCGCAGGCTCCACCCGTGCCAGCGAATCGGTCCGGTCGGCGAGCGCCGCCGCCGTGTGCTGCAGCTCCACCTCCAGCGCCGCGACCCGCGCCTCGAAGCCCATGGTCGCGGTGCTCGCCGCCGCGCGGGCCTCCTCGAGGGCGGCTCCGGCCTCGGCGAGCCGGCGCTCCAGCGAGGCGAGCTGCGCGCCCAGGCGCGCCGTCTCGGCCGCGGCCGAACGGGCGGTCTCCTGGGCCGCGTCTCGCTCTTCGGTCAGCTGCGCCCCCCCGGCCTCGAGCGCACCGACGCGTTCGCGCGCGGCGGCGAGCTCGGACTGCGCCGATGCGAGCGCCGCGTCACGCTCCTGGACCAGCTGACTCCCCGCGGCCTCGTGCGCCGCGAGCCGCTCGCGCGCCGCGGTGAGCTCGGACTCCGTCGCCGCGAGCCGGCTCCTCGCCTGGTCCGCGAGCTGTGCCGCCTCCGACTCGAGGCCTGCGACCCTGGCTTGAAGCACCAGATGGGCCTCGTTCAGCTCGGCGAGCTCCGACTGTCGCGCGGCCTCGGCCTGCACCTCCGCCTCGGCACGGGAGCGCATCGACTGCAGCTGGGCGTCGAGGTCCTCGGTGCGGCTCACCTGGAGCTCGAGATGGCCGATGGTCCGCTCCAGCGTCTCGATGCGCAGCGCCTGCGTCCTGGAGGTCTCCTCGGCGCGCTCGGCCCGGGTCACGGCGTCGCGGGCGAAGACCGCCGTGCTCGACGCCCGCTCCTCGATCTGCGCCTGGGACTGGCGTGCCTCCTCCATGCCGGAGCTGAGCGCCGCCACCGCCCGGTCTCGCTCGGCGCGGGCCGTCTCGACCGCCGCCTGCGCCTGCTCCAGCGCCTGCCTCGCGATGGCGAGCTCCTGCGTGACCGCGGCGTCCTCGGGAGTCTGGAAGTTGGCCTGCGCCAGCGCAGACTCGGCGGTCGCGAGGCGCTCCTCGAGCGCGGCGGCCGTCGCACGGGCGGTGGCCTCCTGCCGCTCGAGGACCACCACCCGGTCCGAGAGGCGGTCGCGCTCCCCGGTGGCTGCGAGCAGCTCGGTCCGCAGCGTCTCCAGCGCCTCGGGCGTCGGAGAGGCGGACACCGTCGCCCGCGCCTCCGCCAGCTGCTCCTCGAACCGCAGCCGGGCGGCCTCCGCTGCCCGCTGCTCGCGCGCACGCTCCGCCTCGATCCACTGCGCTCGCTGCTCCAGGCCCTCGGCGCGGCTCCGGGCCTGGGCCAGCTCACTCTGACTTCCCTCGAGCGCGGTGAGGACGAGCGAGTGCTGCTCGGCGAGCCTGAGCTCCCGCTCCTTCGCCTGACCCAGCCGCTCCTCGAGCGCGCTCAGCTCCGAGCCCCGCGCCTCGAGCGTGAGCCGTCCCCGCTCGCCGTCGGTCCGGATCCGGGTGAGCTCCTCCCGCACGCCCCGCAGCTCGTCGTAGGCGGCTGTCAGCTTCGTGCGGGCGTCGTCCAGCTGGCGCTGGACCTCCTCGCGACGCGCGCGCTCGAGCCTGACGGATTCCTGCGCGGCGAGGACCTCGGCCTGCTGCTGTCGCTCCTGGACCCGCGACGCCTCCGACTCCGCGGCGCGCGCGACCAGACGCCGCTCAGCCTCGCCGGCCCGCTCCCCCGCGAGCTGCAGCTCCGACTCCAGCCGGCGAATGCGGGCCGCGAGCTCGTCCTGGACCACCGGATGCAGCGCGGCCGCTCCGCGGACCTCGGCCTCGGCCTGCGCCCGGGCGGCCTCCTCGCGGGCTCGCTCCAGGGCCCCCTGCGTCGCCTCGAGGTCGTTCCTCGCCTGCCCCAGCTCCTCCCGGGCTTCCCCGAGCGCGCTCTTCAGCCTCCGGGCCCGTTCCTCCCACTCCCGCGCGCGGGTGGAAGCCTCGTCGAGTCGCCCTCCGGTGAAGGCGAGCGGCGCCGGGGGCAGCTGGACCCAGGTGGGATCCACCGACCGCAGCCGCTCCCGGCTCGCGAGCACGACGTAGTAGGCCGCCTCGCCCGCACCGGCGAGCGAGCCGTCGACCTGGAGCCCCTCGCTGCGCTCGAAGGCGAGCTGGTAGCCGAGGAGCGGGCTCTGGGTGGCGGTCTCCACGTGGGGAAAGTGCGCCGCGACCGCGTCCAGCACCTGGCCGTAGGTCGGCGGTGCGCCGTCGCCGTCCGGCTCCATGAGCTGGGCGAGCGCCAGACCGGCCGGGTTGCGGATTCCTCCCACCAGCACGCCCGTCCCCGACACCTGCTCGGCCAGCTGGGTGAGGAGGGCCGGGGCACGCACGTACGGCGCGAGGTCGGCCACGAGCACGAGGTCGAACCCGCCGGGCGGCAGGTCGTCGAACACCGCCGGACGGAAGCGGAGCCGCTCGCTGCCCGCGCGTGCCTGCGCAGCTTCCACCGCCGCGAGATCGTCGTCGCACGCGACGACCAGCCGCGCGCCGCGCGACACGAGGAACTCCGCGGACGCTCCACCGGTGGCCGCGACCGCCCCGACCTCGAGCACGCGCCTTCGGACGAAGAGGCTCTCGGCGAAGATGTAGCGCGGGAGCAGCTCACTGACGCCCAGGCGGCGGAAGGTGAGGTTCAAGGCCGACGTTCTCGGACTCGGGAGTATACCGGTGTTCAGGAGACCCTCATGTCCTCGACCTCGGATTCGTTCGGCCGCCGTGCCGGGCGGGCCTTCACCCGGCTGGTGGTGACACTCCTCGTCTTCGCCCTGCTCGGGGCCGTGGGCTTTCTCCTCAGCCGATTGAACGCCCGGACCTTCACCCTGCAGCCGCAGGACGGGAAACTTCTCGTGATGAAGGGACGGATGCTTCCCCTGGGGGCCGAGCCGTACCGCCCGTCGGACCCGGCCCTGGCGGCCGCCTACGCACCCATCGACCTGCTCGGGGGCACCGCCGCCGGGCTCGACGGGGCCCGGTTCGAGGAGCGCGATGCGATGGACCGCGCGCTGTTCGACTTCCTCGAGGGTCTCGCCCGGCCGCGGCTGGTCTCTGACGACCCCAACGTCCTGTCACAAGGCCTGGTGGCGCTCGGCAGGATGCAGAAGCTCGGTGGCATCACCGACGAGCAGCGCCGGACGCTGAAGACGCTCGAGTCGGAGGTGGCGTTCTTCCAGGCCCGCACCCGGCTGGACCAGGCCCGCCGGGACGTGGCCGAGGCGCTGACCCAGCTGCGGCTCGCCGCGGACAGCGGGACGCGTCATGCCCGGGCTGCGCAGAGGATGCGGACCGCGGTGGAGGCGCCGGCGGCGGCCCTGGAGGAGGCGCTGCGCCGGGCGGTCTACACCCTGGACTCCGATGCGCCGGACGGGACAACTCCGGCTGTCCCGATGGGGCCGGGGCAGGGAGCCAGCGGTGCGGCCGGGTCCGGACGCGCTCCAGCGGACGCCGGAACTCCCTGACGCTTGTGGGCGGCCGGTCGCTCGGCGATGCTCCGCCGCCGAGGGGACCCGTCCGCCCAGGACGTCACAGGGGGAAGTCTCGACATATGCGAATCCGCACCACGTTCATCTCGCTGGCGATGCTCGCGCTCGCCTGCGCCGAGGGCGCCTCGGGCTCTGGCGCTGCGGCCGATTTCCAGCCCACCGGGGGTATCCGGGTGGCCTCGGGGAACGGTTCCCGCTTCAACGCCACCCGCGTCGTCGGTCCCAAGATCCAGATCAACCAGCGCTCGGACGGAAGCTGGGGCGGCTTGTTCTACGGCAATGCGGGCACGCCCACCCCCATCGACGCCACCTTCCAGGGTGGACAGTTCGTCGGCTCCAACATCCGGCTGACCATCACCCGCGAGGCCGGACAGACCCGGATCTACGGCTCCATCCAGGACCGCATCGTCCGGTTCGAGGTCGGGCCGACGGAGATCCGCGTCTACACGAGCTCCAGCGCCGCCACCGGCCGCTCGGAGACCTACGTGAAGCTGGCCGGTCCAGGCGAGTACGGCGGGCCCCAGTCGCTCACCCTCGAGGGCGAGGCGCAGCAAATGCCTCCGACTCCGGCCTTCGCCCTGGCGATGGTCGGCGCCTTCATCTGAGTCCGCGGTCACCGCGTCGGGGAGGTTTCGATCACCCCGACGAAGGGCAGGTTCCGGAAGCGCTCGTCGTGGTCGAGGCCGTATCCCACCAGGAACCGGTCCTCGACCACGAAGCCGACGTAGTCCACCGACACCGCCTCCACGCGGCGTGACGGCTTGTCCAGGAGCGCGCAGGTCCGGACGCTCCGGCAGCCGCGCGCTGCCAGCGCCTGGAGCAGGAACCGGAGTGTCAGCCCCGTGTCCACGATGTCCTCCACCACCAGCACGTCCCGGTCGTGCAGGGGCGTCCCGGTGTCACTGGTGATCCGGACCTCCCCGCTCGAGGCGGTGCCGCTGCCGTAAGACGCCACCCCGAGAAACTCGAGCCGCAGCGGCAGCGCGATGGCCCGCACCAGGTCCGCGGCGAAGAGCGAGGCCCCCTTGAGGACGCAGAGCACGGTGAGCGGGCGGCCGGCGTAGTCCGCGGCGATGCCCCGGCCCAGCTCGGCGACGCGGCTGGCGAGGGTTGCCTCCCCGAACAGGACCCGCACCCCGGGTGCCCACGAGACCGGAAAGTCTTCAGCCATGCGGGCCACTCTACCGTCCACGGCGGGCCCCCCTCACCGAAGGATTCCAAGAGGTTCGGCGCTGGCGTGGATCTTGGAGCGCGACCCGGACGGGGGCGGGGCGGCGGCGGAGGCGTGGCGTGACGAATGGCGTGGGGGCGGCGGTGCTGGTGCTACTCAACCTGGTGGACGGGGTCTGCACCCACGTCTTCCTGAGCGCGGGGGTGGCCCGGGAGCTCAACCCCCTGATGCGGCTGGCCTACGACGGAAGCCCGGGGCTGTTCTTCGCCTGCAAGGTCGTCGCGGTGGGGACCGCCGCCTGGATCCTCCAGCGGTACGCGGCACGGGTGGCGGTGGCGCGGGGGGCGCTCGCCGGGGGGGTGGCGCTCTACGGGGGGGTCTGCCTGATGCACCTCTGGCTGCTCGTCCGGTGGGCAGGCGTTGGTGCTTGATTTCTGTCTGATGCCCAACGGATGCTCCCCCCACGAGGGGCGGCTCATGGACATCACGGACGTGAAGATTTTTCCGGTCGACGAGGAAAAGCTGAAGGCCTACGTCACCATCACGCTGGATGCCTGCTTCGTCGTGCGAGACCTGAAGGTCATCCAGGGGTCCGCCGGGCTGTTCGTCGCGATGCCGGCCAAGAAACGGAAGGACGGCACCTACAAGGACATCGCTCATCCGCTGAACACCGACATGCGTTCGCGGATGGAGCGCGTCATCCTCGACCAGTACGAGCGGAGCACGGCGCGGCTCGGCGCCGCCTGAGCATCCGACGTTCGGCGCACTTCCACATCGGGCGGCGCTGGTCTAGGTGAGCACCCACACTCCACCCATGCCCACGGCGCGCGACTTCAAGGTCTTCGCTGGAAACTCCAACCTCCCGCTCGCCCGCCGGATCTGTGAGCACCTGAAGCGCCCGCTCGGGAAGGCCGAGGTGGGCCGGTTCTCGGACGGGGAGATCCAGATCGAGATCGGCGAGAACGTCCGCGGACAGGACACTTTCATCATCCAGTCCACCTGCCCGCCGGCGAACGATCACATCATGGAGCTGCTGATCATGTGCGACGCGCTGAAGCGCGCGTCGGCACAGTCGATCACCGCCGTCCTCCCCTACTTCGGCTACGCCCGGCAGGACCGGAAGGTGGTCCCCCGGACGCCCATCACCGCGAAGCTGGTGGCGGACCTGCTCGAGTCCGCCGGCGCCACCCGCGTCGTGTCCATGGACATGCACGTGGCGCAGATCCAGGGGTTCTTCCACATCCCCTCGGACCACCTCTTCGCTTCCCCGGTGTTCCTGGAGGACATCCGCCGGAACTTCCCCGCCACCGACGAGCTGGTGCTGGTGTCACCCGACGCCGGCGGCGTGGAGCGCGCGCGCGCCTACTCGAAGCGGCTCAACTCCTCGCTGGCCATCGTGGACAAGCGGCGCACCCGGGCCAACGTCTCGGAGGTGATGAACCTCATCGGTGACGTCCGCGGGAGGGACGCGGTGCTCATCGACGATATGGTCGACACCGCGGGCACGCTCACCCAGGCGGCGGCGGTGCTGAAGTCCGAGGGCGCCCGGCGCGTCGTCGCCTACGCGGTGCACCCGATCCTCTCCGGACCGGCGGTGAAGCGCATCCAGGAGTCGATGCTGGAGGAGGCCGTGTTCACCGACACGGTGCCGCTCGGCCCCGCTGCCGCTGCCTGCACGAAGATCCGCCAGCTCAGCACCGCGCGCCTCTTCGCCGACGCGATCCAGCGCATCTACTCGGGTGACTCCCTGAGCTCGCTGTTCGTGTAGCCGCCCTCGCACCGGCTCCTCCTCTCTCGCGCATGCGCCCACAGGCTGCTCGGCCGCGGCCAGGCGTTGGCGCAGGCGGCAACCTTCCGCCATACTCGGAAGTTGCTGATCCCGGGTCGGTCCCGCGGAGCGCGGACGGGGTGTGCCTCGCGCGTTCGTACGGACGTTCGCGGGCTCTCGTCGCGGAGAGAGGATGCCTGCGCGCAGCCGAGCGAAGACCGTGCTGATCGTCGAGGACGATCCGGACATCCGCGAGGTCCTCGAGGAGATGATCGACGCCGGCGGCCACGGAGTGCTGACCGCGACCAACGGCGCCGAGGGGCTCGCCGCGCTGGCGCAGGTGGATCCCCCGGCCCTGGTGCTCCTCGATCTGATGATGCCGGTGATGAGCGGCTTCGCCTTCCTGGAGGAGCTGGCCCGGCGGAAGGACCGCGCCGGGGACAAGGTGCTCCTCATCAGCGCCAACGAGACGGTGGAGCGCGCCGCTCAGCTCCCCGGTGTCGTGGGCTACGTCAAGAAGCCTTTCGACCTGGACGAAGTGCTGGCCCTGGTCGAGAAATATCTCGAGTGACCCCACCCATCGCCGATCGGAGCGCGACGCGGAGAACCTCCGCGGACGCCGGCCGGGTCGCGGGGTCCGTCGCCAGACAGTCGAGGATGGGGCGAACGAGGCCGTTGGGGATGCGCTCACCGCCCGGCGTCTCGGCCGGCAGCGGCTCGGGTGCGCCCCGCACCCTGCCCGGGCGGCGGCCGGCGAGCATCTCGTAGAGCACGACGCCCAGCGCGTAGAGATCGGTCCGGCCATCCACCGGGGCGCCGGTGGCCTGCTCCGGCGCCATGTAGTGAGGCGTGCCGATGACCGTGGCCGGGGCCGGGCTCTTCTCGGAGCCCACCCGGAGCAGCTTGGCGATGCCGAAATCGAGGAGCTTGACCCAGTCTCCACCGCGGCGTGACACGATGAAGACGTTGTCAGGCTTCACGTCCCGGTGGACCACGCCGGTGGCGTGCGCAGCCTCGAGCGCCTCGCAGACCTGGGCAGCAATCTCCACCGTGCGGGCCACGTCGAGCGCCCGCTCGCGGAAGAGCGCCCCCAGGGTCTTTCCCTCCAGCAGCTCCATCACGCAGTAGGCGCGCTCGAGGCCCTCCGGCCCGCGCTCCTCGCCGACGTCCAGCACCTCGACGATGTGCGGGTGGCAGATGCGGCTCACCGCGCGCGCCTCGCGGAAGAACCGGTCCAGCAGCAGCCGCGACCGGAGGTGCTCGCGACGCAGCAGCTTGAGCGCCACCGGCCGCCCATCGAGCTCGGCCCGGAACACCCGGCCCATCGCGCCCTCGCCGATGAGCCCCCGGACCGTGTACGGGCCCACCGTCTTCGGAACGCTCTCGGCGACACGCATGGCCACGCTCGGCGGCGGACCGGGCACGTGCCGGGTCTCGGCCATCGGGTCGGACGTGCAGGCTCCACGGAGCGCCCGGGCGAGCACGCTCACGCTCGCGAACGGCAGCGCGTCGTCCACCGAGGTGCAGCGCTCGAGGATGGCGCGGATACCGGTCCAGGTCGGACCCTGGCCGGCGAGCGCGAGCAGCAGCCGGCCGAGGAGTCCCTGGTCGACGCGACGTCCCGGGTCGCGCCCACCGGTCCACTCCTGGGTGGTACCGCCCTGGAAGACGCCGAAGCCCACCCCGGCGAGCCGCACCGGATCGTCGACCAGCGCGTCCACCTCGAGGTGGCCGTGGAGGAGCCCGCGGGCGTGCAACGCGTCCAGCGCCGGGGCGATCTGCTCGGCGATGCGCACCAGCGCGTCGGGCGACAGTCCCTGCTGTACGTCGAGATGGAGTGGCAGCTCGCAGTCCTCACCGACGAGGTAGACGCGCCCGTCGGACAGCTGGCCGCAGTCCTCGACCGGAACGATGCCCGGATGGGGCGGATAGAGGAGCGCCTTTGCCTCGTCCAGGCAGCGGGCGATGGCGCGCGCGTCCACGACGTGGACCGGGTGGATCAGCCGCAGCACGCGGCCCTGCCCCTCCGGGTTTCTGACCTGGAACGCGTCCGCCACCCGCCCTCGCCGCAACCGCCGCTCGACCTGCCAGCGGCCCGCGGTCCACCCCTCCAGCGCGTTCCCGTTCGAGCTCACGTGGAGGAGAACGGTACTACGCTCGCTCGGTGGGTCCGGCGTGGGGCGCTGTGCGGAACTCTCCGGTCTCCTGCGCCGCGCCGGGCCGTGCGGTCCAACAGCCGACGAAATGCAGCGAACGGAGCGACGAGCCAAGGCCGATGGTGTCAGGCGCCGCTCACGCGGCCAGGCAGCTCGAAGCGCGCCTCCCGTCCACCGAGGCCGACCTCGACCGTGCGGCGCCAGTAGCGAAGCCCTGCCTCGAGCGCGAGCCGGTCGATCCCCGGGAGCCTGCCCACCAGTCGCCCGGTGCCGGAGATGAGCGCCCGGAGCGCCGGCGCGGCGAAGCGCCAGGGTGTCCTCGGGTAGCCGAGCGCATCCGCGTAGCGATCACCCACCAGGTAGCGGCCGATCCCGTACGCCACCGGCAGGAACCGCTCGGCCCGCGCGCGCTCCTCCTTTGTCCTCGCCTCGTGCACCGGCCCCTCCAGGAGCGCGGCGGCCAGGGCCGCGGAGTCGGCATCGGGCGGCGCCTGGGTCGACTCGAGCAGCTCCCAGAGGACGCGGGCCTCGGCCTCGGTCGCACAGAGGAGCTCCGGATGCACGCCGAGGATCCAGCCGCCGATCCGCCAGAGGTGCAGCACCTCCTCGCATTCCTCCCGGTCGATGCGGAAGCCGAGCATCCGCAGACCGTCCACGAGCACCAGCGAGAAGAGGAGCGTGGTCCCCGCCATGTCCACCTGGTTGATGGGCTCGCCCCAGGCCGCCGCGTCCCACCGCGGCGAGTCGCGGAGCATCCGGCGGATCTGCGCGTGCATGAGCCGCACCCGCGCGGCGGCGACCCACCCCGGGGCTCCCGGCGCGAAGGACCCCGGCTGGTAGACCAGGCTCACGAAGCGGCTGGTCTCCGACAGCCTCCGGGGCGCGGCCTCGCGGAGCCGCCCGGAGAAGGCGAGCGGCTTGTTTCCCGCGGGGCTGCAGTAGCCGGCGACGAGCGAGCGGAACCCGAGGACGATGCCCCCGAAGAAGCCGGATTTCAGGAGAACCTCTCCGCCCCGCCGTGCGCGCTCGAGGTCGGCCCAGAAGGGAAGCGCCCCGAGCGCTTCCCGGAGGGCGCGGAGCTCTGGAGGAACGCCGCGGAGATCCCCGCGCAGCGCCTGGTCGACGAGGCGCTCGCGCGCGGGCGCCGAGTGTCCGCAGAGCGCCGCCACCGCCGCGTCGGCGAGCGGGTCGGCTGCACCGAGGAGCGTTCCCATCCGGTCGACCCTGGCGCCGAAGCGCCGTCGGGCCTGCTCGAGGTGGACGAAGCGGCTGGGAAACATGGGCGTCAGGGCCCCCGGGAAGTAATGACCGCTTCCGGTGTCCGCTTGACGCGCGGCCCAAAGGTTGGCAGGAGAGCGCCTTCGCTCCGGATGCAGGGGCCCACCAGGGGGTGGGATGCCGGTCCCGGGCAACGACGTCCAGCAAGAGGAACCCGACAATGCCACTCACCCGGAACACTCTGGCAGCACGCGTGCGCGATGGCGCCGGCAAGGGCTCGGCGCGGCGGCTCCGCTCCCAGGGGCTCGTCCCCGCAATCGTCTACGGACGGCACCTCGAGACCCCGGTCCACATCGCGGTGGATCCGGTCGAGGTGAAGAAGGCGATCGCCACCCCGCACCGGCTCAACACCCTCCTGAGCCTCAAGCTCGAGGGGCAGCCCGAGCGCCTGGTGCTCCTCAAGGACTACCAGCAGGACCCGCTGAGCCGCGAGATGCTCCACGCCGACTTCATCGACGTGCGCGAGAACGAGCAGATCAAGGTGAACGTGCCGCTGGTCCTCACCGGCAGGCCGGTGGGCGTGACCGAGGGCGGCATCCTCTCGCAGAGCCGCCGCGACCTCGAGGTCTACGCGCTCCCCGCAGCCATCCCGGAGAAGATCGAGGCGGACGTGAGCCACCTCAAGATCGCCCAGTCGCTCCACATCAACGAGGTGAAGCTGCCCGAGGGCGTCCGGGTGAAGACCCACGTGAACTTCACCGTCGCGGTGGTCTCGGTGCCGGAGAAGGAGGAGGTCGCTCCGGTGGCGGCGGCCACTCCGGTCGCGGGTGCGCCGGGCGCACCGGGTGCAGCGGGCGAGGCGCCGGCGGCGGCGGATGCGAAGGCCGCCGACGGCAAGGGCGCCGCGGCTCCGGCGGCGGCGAAGCCCGCCGGCGGTCCGGCCAAGAAGGAAGACAAGAAGAAGTAAGCGCACGTGGACGGGGCCAGGCTGGTGGTGGGGCTCGGAAACCCGGGACCCGAGTACCGGGGACACCGGCACAACCTGGGCTTCGTCGTGGTGGACCGGTTGGCCGGCGCGGTGGGCATCGCGCTCGGCCAGTCGAAGTTCCACGGGCGCTTCGGCCAGGGCGACGTCGGGAAGACGCGGCTGCTCCTGCTCGAGCCCGGCACGTTCATGAACGCCTCGGGCGAGGCGGTCTCGGCGGCGGCGCGCTTCTACAAGGTGGCGCCCGAGGACTTGCTGGTCGTCCACGACGAGCTGGACCTCGCCTTCGGGCGTCTCCAGCTGAAGCGCGGTGGAGGCACCGGTGGCCACAACGGGCTCGAGTCGGTGGTCGAGCAGCTGGGGACTGCCGACTTCGCCCGGCTCCGCTTCGGCATCGGCAAGCCCCAGGGCCCCAACGCCAAGGAGCGCGTGGTCGGCCACGTGCTCCACGACTTCTCCGTCGAGGAGAAGGCTGTCCTGGAGCCGCTCCTCGATCGCGCCACGGACATGGCCCGGGCCTGGGTGTCGCTCGGGCTGGCCGAGGCGATGAACCGCCACAACCGTCGGTGAGGACGGCCGACTTGACGGCGGGCCCCCCTCCCCGATAGTCACCCCCGCTCGTTCTTTGGCAGCAGCGCGAGGGCGACGGGCGCGCGGTGTTCCCGTCCCCGGTGGGCGTGCCGGCAACCGGCCGCTGACCGCATCCCCGCTCCGGGCACTGGACCCGGGGCACAACCCGAGGGGAAGGAACACATGACACAGCAGAGCACCGCGCATCATCTGCGCGAGTACGAAACCATCTTCCTGGTCAAGCCCGACCTCACCGACGAGGGCGTGGA
>CAZDSB010000608.1:0-6358 GCA_964507515.1 uncultured Myxococcaceae bacterium | reverse complement strand
ATCGCGGTCCAGGCGAGCCCGGCGATCACCAGCGCGACGGCGGCGGTGTCCACGCCGTGGGTGACGAGGGAGTAGCCGACCCCGACCAGGATGACGCCTCCCCACTGGAGCAGCGCATGGACGGCGGCGCGCATGGGAGGGACGTCTCCATCGGAGTCGGTCCGGACCCGGAGACGCATGAGCCACTGGCCCGGAGACGCGGACAGGAACGCCGTTCCCAGCGCGAGCCAGAGCGCCAGGAATGCCGGCGCGGCCCAGGGAAGCTGGACGTGGGTGGGGACGTAGACGGCGACGGCGGGCGCGAGGTCCAGCAGCCCGGCGATGACGCGAACGAGCGGCGTCGGCGCGACCTGCGGCTGGGGCGCGGCGTGGCGGACGGCCCGGGCGAGGTCGTCGTGCGTCTGGAAGCGTGCCGCCGGGTCCGCGACGAGGCAGCGGTCGACGATGGTCGCCAGCGCGCGCGGAACGTCGGCCCGTCGGCCGACCGGGACGATGCCGGTCTGGATCTGCCGCAGGGCCTCGGGCGCGGTGCGTGCGCTGACCGGCGGAGAGCCGGCGAGCAGATGGTAGATGGTCGCCCCGAGGCCGTAGACGTCGGCGCGCTGGTCGAGCGGCTCGCCGCGGAGCTGCTCGGGCGACATGTACGGGAGCGTGCCCATCACCGACCCGGCGACGCTGAGGCCGGGAGCGCTCGCCAGCGGGCTCCTGACCAGGGTGTCGTGGTCGCTCGGGGCGTGGGTCGAGGTGACGAGGCCGAAGTCGGCGACGTGGGCGATGCCGTAGCGGTCGAGGAGGACGTTGGCCGGCTTGAGGTCGCGGTGGACGATGCCCAGGCGCGCGGCCTCGACCAGGGCCTCGGCGATGCCGAGGAAGTGGGTCGCGACCTGGGTCCACGGGAGCGGGCCGTCGCGGTCGACCGCGTCCTGGAGCGATCCGCCGTCGACGAGCTGCATGGCCATGAACCAGACGCCGCGTTCCTCGCCGACGAAGTAGACCTGGACGACGTGAGGGTGGACGAGGTTGGCCTGGCTCTGGGCCTCGCGCTGGAAGCGGGCGAGGAAGGAGGGGTCGCCGGCGAGCTCGGGGCGAAGGGTCTTGAGGGCGACGGGGCGGTTCAGCGAGGTGTCGAAGCCGAGGTAGACGGCCCCCATGCCGCCGGAGGCGATCTGGCGGTCGACCCGGAAGTGATGGAGGTAAGTGCCGGGGGCTAGCTCGGCCGGGACCAGCACCTCGGTGAGCCGCACCGGCGAGAGCGCCGTGGGCGGCACGGTCTCGCTCACTTCGACTCCGGTTCGACGATGTCGGCGCGGGTGGAGACGATGATCGCGAGGAGCTCCTTCGTCTCGCGCTCGGGGACGGCGTGGGTCTTGAGGGCGGCGACGAGGTCCTCGCCCATGGCGTCGAACTCGGGGGAGCGGACGTGCATGGGCGCGTGGAGCGGCTTCATGGCGCGGCCGGCGTAGGTGCAGGGTCCGCCGGAGGCGGCGCAGATCTGGTCGGTCAGGTGCGCCTGGAGGACGTCCATGTCGACGAACATGAACCGGACGTTGATGCGCTTGTCGCGGCCGATGTTGCCGACGAAGGTGTGGACGACGGAGTCGATGCCAGGACGTCCGCCGAGGCGGTCGTAGAGGCTCGGTCCGCCCGTGCTCGAGGAGGAGCCGGACGCACCGGCGCTGCGGCTGGCCTCGGAGCCCGAGGCGCACGCGACGAGGAGGGCGAGGAGCGGCGTCCAGCGGCGCATGGGAGAGCGAGGCAGAAGCCTAGCACGTGGGGCTTCCAGCTCCGTACGGACGGCGCGCGGGGAACCGGATGCCGGCCGGGCCAGCCGAGGTGTCGGACAGCGCCTACCGGGCCCGCGGGACAGGGCGCCCCCGTGGCCGGGTCAGCTCACCCGCCGCAAGGCCGGAACCGCCCGCACCGGCCTGTGCTTCGCGTCCCACCTCTCGCGGAGCGCCAGGAACGGCTCCTCGATCAGGATGAAGGTGACCGCGGCCACCGCCGCCGACGCAAGCACCGCGATGAGGTACGAGACGGCTGCGAGCACCCATCCAGATCCCACGAGAGGCACCAGCGCCCGGGTCAACCGTGGCAGCAGCCTCGGCAGCACCTCGAAGTGATTGAGGTACATCCCGTACGAGAGCCTCGAGAGGATGTGAAAGCCGCGCCACGCGGTGAGCCCTCGAACCCGGGGCCCGGCTCGCAGACCGAGCGCGACCAGGCCGCCGTAGACCAGCCCGAGGCCGCTGAAGCTGAACAGCGGCGCGGCGATCGCGCGTAGCCCGAACCCGGCGGCGATCGCGAGCAGGGGGAGGCGCCACGGGTGGGGAGCCTCGGCGGAGAGGGTCTCCGGCTTCTTCACCGACGCCCAGGCGAGGAACAGCCCGACCAGGAGGCCATCACAGTGCGTGTGGATCGGGCCGTAGATCCTCTCCATGCCGGCCTCGCCCGCGCCGTGGAGCGAGACGGCGCGTACCACCGGCATCAGCGCGAGGAGGACCAGCGGCACCCACGCCTGTCCCCTGGGTCCGAACAGTCGCTGGACGCCGAGGAGGAGCAGCGGAACGACCAGGTAGAACTGCTCCTCGGTGGAGAGGGACCAGCCGCCGCTCACCTGTCCCTGGAAGTAGTTGGAGAGGAACGTGAGGTCCGGCCAGATGCCATGCCACTTCCCGAGCGCGAGCGCGAGGAAGGCCACCCACGCGAAGTAGAGCGGCCAGATCCGCATCCCCCGGCGGAAGAGGAACCGCGGAACGCTCACCGAGTCCGTGCGCTGCAGCTCGCGCTGAAGTTGCCGGCCGATGAGGAACCCGGAGAGGACGAAGAAGAGGTCGACGCCGGTCCAGCCGTACCGGAAGAGCATGAAGCCCCAGACCGACGAGGGGGCCAGCTCGGCGCCCCCGACGGCGAGGTGATTGCCGATCACCAGGACGATGGCCGCGGTGCGCAGGGCGTCGAGCGACGGAAAGGTGCCGGGTGGCGGTACGGCGAGTGACCGGAGCGCTCGCCCCGGCCACCGTTCCCCCTGACCTCCGCTGAAGCTCTCTCCCACGCCTGCCCGGGAAGGTGGGCGGGCGCGACCGGAGGCGCAACGCCGCGGGCCGGCGAGCCGGCTCATCGTCGGATCCCCGACGGAGCAGCCGCCCGGGACGACGAGCGCCGGGCGTCAGGCGAGGTCGAAGAGGAGGAGCTCGGCGGGCTCGGCGCCGGTGAGCGTGAAGGAGCGCTCGTCGGAGATGGCGGCGCCGTCACCGGACGAGAGCACCACGTCGCCGAGGCGGACCTGACCGCGAGCGACCTGGACCCAGGCGTGACGGCCGGGGGCGAGGGCGTGGGAGACGGTCTGTCGCTTGCCGAGGAGCGCGCCGTAGACCCGCGCGTCCTGGTGAATGGTGACGCTGCCGTCCGCGGCGTCGGGCGAGGCGATGAGGCGCAGCTGGCCCTGCCGCTGCTCGGGCGGGAAGTGCTTCTGCTCGTAGCCCGGGGCGATGCCGCGGCGCTCCGGGACGATCCAGATCTGGAGGAAGTGCACCGGCTCCGTTCGGGAGGCGTTGAACTCGCTGTGCATGACGCCGGTGCCGGCGCTCATGCGCTGGACATCGCCGGGCTTGATGACGCCCCCGCCGCCGGTGGAGTCCTTGTGGGCGAGGCCGCCCTCGAGCACGTAGGAGAGGATCTCCATGTCCCGGTGACCGTGAGTGCCGAAGCCCTGGGCGGGCTGGACGCGGTCCTCGTTGATGACCCGGAGCGCACGGAAGCCCATGGCCTCGGGGTCGTGGTAGTCGGCGAAGGAGAAGGTGTGGCGCGTGTCGAGCCAGCCGTGGTCGGCGTGGCCCCGCTCGTTGCTCTTGCGAACCTGGATCATGGCAGGAAGGACTTAACCCAGCGATGCGGGAAGGCTCGTCGCCGGGCGGGCAACGGTCCGTCCCCCGGCAAGCAACAGGCTGGGCGTCGGTTAAGGTGTGCCCCCCCGTGCTCCGGACGCTCTCCGCCACCCGGTACGTGACGCCCCTCCGCGAGGGCGGAAGCCTTCCCGCGATCGTCGAGGCCGATGACGACGGGCTGTACGTCGTGAAGTTCCGGGGCGCGGGGCAGGGCGCGCGTGCACTGGTGGCTGAGGTGCTGGCTGGGGAGCTCGGCCGGGCCCTCGGGCTGCCGGTGCCGACGCTTGCGCTGGTGACGCTGGATCCGGACATCGGGCGGACGGAGCCGGACGGGGAGATCCGGGACCTGCTCAAGGCCAGCGTGGGGCTCAACCTCGGGGTGGACTACCTGCCGGGGGCGCTGGGGTACGATCCGGCCGCGTCCACCCCGCCGCCCGCGGGGCTGGCCGCGGACATCGTCTGGTTCGACGCGCTGGTGCTCAACGTGGACCGCACGCCACGAAACCCCAACCTGCTCGAGTGGCATCGCCGCCTCTACTGTATCGACCACGGCGCGAGCCTCTACATGCACCACGACTGGGCCGGCGCGGACGCGCGGGCGGCGTCGCCCTTTACCCAGATCGAGCATCACGTGCTTCTGCCGGTGGCTGGAGAGGTCCGGGCGGCCGGCGCACGGCTCCGGCCGAAGCTGTCCCCTTCGCTGTTCCGAGCGCTGGCGGACGCGTTGCCCGAGGCGTGGTTGCCCGAGGACGCGCACCTGGGAGGACCCCGCGCCCAGCGACACGCCTACGTCGAGTGGCTCGGCCGCCGGCTGGAGAACGCGCAGCTGTTCGAGGAGGAGGCCGACCGTGCCCGCGCCCTGCGCGTTTGACTACGCCCTGGTCCGGGTGGTGCCGCGCGTGGAGCGTGGCGAGTTCCTGAACGCCGGGGTCATCGTGTGGTGCCTGGCGCAGGACTACCTGGCGGCGCGGGTGGCGCTGGACGTGAGCAGACTCCGGGCGCTCGATCCGGGTGCGGACGTGGAGGCGATCTCGGCGCACCTTGCCGCGGTGCCGCGCATCTGCGCGGGGGATCCGACGGCCGGGCCGGTGGCGCAGCTGCCGCCGAAGGAGCGCTTCCACTGGCTGGTGGCGCCGCGGAGCACCGTGATCCAGACCTCGCCGGTGCACGCGGGCCGCGCCGAGGTGCCCGAGGCGGCGCTGGCGCGGCTCTTCAAGACCCTGGTGGAGTCGGGGACATGAGGATCTTCCTGCTCTCGCCGGCGCGCTGCGACGGCGTGCGGATGATGATGCTCCGGCGGAAGGCCGCGCGGTTCGCGCTCGCGCTGGAGCTGAAGTCGGAGGCCGGCGCGACGCTGGGAGACGTCTTCACCTTCACCAGCGGCCTCTACTTCCGCGGGAAGCTGACCTACGCGCGCGCGTTCGGCGCGTCCTGGGTGATCACGCCGGGTGCGGGGCTGGTGGAGCCCGAGCGGCGCATCCGTCCGCGCGACCTCGACGCCTGGGCGAAGGTGCGGGTCGACCTCGACGACCGTCGCTACCGCAGGCCGCTGGAACGGGATGCGCGGGCGCTGGCGGATCGGCTCCCCCACGCCGAGGTCGTGCTGCTGGGGAGCATCGCGAGCGACAAGTACGTCGACCTCCTGCTCGACGTGTTCGACCACCGGCTGCTCTTCCCGGTCGACTTCGTGGGCCGGGGCGACATGAGCCGGGGGGGGCTGCTGCTGCGTTCGGCGCGCGCCGGAACCGAGCTGCGCTACGGGCTGGTGCGCGGGGCCGTGCGACACGGACCGCGGCCGCCGCGACTTCCGAGGTTGCCCAGGGAGCCGGGACTGAAGACCGGCTGAGCGGGTCACGCGCCGGCGAGCGCGCGGACGAGCCCCACCACTCCGCCGGCGAGCACGACCCAGGCGACGTTGACGCGCCTCCCTCCGACGACGAGCACCGCGAACGCGACCACGCCGAGCACGAGTGTCACCCAGTCGAGCCGCCCCGCGTGGACGACGGTGGCCCGTGCGAGTGCGAGCGACACCGCCGCCATCAGCGCGAGCACGCCCGCCGTCACACCCTCGAGGAACGGCTGCACTCCCGGCCAGGCGGTGATGCGCTCGAGGTGCGGCGCGCCGGCGAGCACGAGGACGAACGACGGGAGGAACAGCCAGAACCCCGCGCACAGCGCCGAGCCGAGCCCGACCCCGAGCGGGTGCCCGGCCAGGTATCCGATGAACACGCCGATGCTGATCAGCGGGCCCGGCGTCGTCTCTCCGAGCGCGAGCGCATCCACCATCTGAGGGTCGGTGATCCAGGCCGAGTGGAGGACGGCGCCCTCGCGCAGCAGCGGAAATACCGCGTACGCGCCCCCGAAGGAGACGAGGCCCACCTTCAGGAAGAACAGCGACACGTCTCTCATGCGCTCGAGCGCCGGAGCCGCAGCCTCCGCCGGGTCCGAGACGAGCATCGCGAGCAGCGCCGCGC
>CAZDSB010000607.1:0-3820 GCA_964507515.1 uncultured Myxococcaceae bacterium | reverse complement strand
GGTGGCCGAAGCTGAAAGAGAACGTCGCGGTGGGCGGGCTCGCCGGGCTGTGCTGCCTGAGCGGCGCGATCGCGACGGCGCGCGACTACCCGTACGGCACGAGCGCGTACTCCGAGCTCGCGGGCGGCTTGCCGGGCGGCGCGATGCTCGGCATGCAGCGGCAGTTCTGGGCGAACAACGTGACGGGCGTGCTCGACTGGCTGAACAAGAACGCGCGGCCCGGCGAGCGTGTGTACCTGCACGAGTGCCACGGCGGCCAGGTACGCGACTACCAGCGCAACGGCATGGTGCGCTCGGACATCGCCTTCGTCGGCGACCCCAACAGCGCCGACATCGTCGCGTACCAGTACCACCAGGAGTTCCGCGAGCAGGAGGTCCAGGTCTGGCAGGCCTTCGGGACGTGGGTTCCTTCGACCGGCCTGTACCTCGACGAGACACCGCAGGTGGTCGTCTACCGGCGCTCCGCTCCCTGAGCTGGAGCTGACGCCGGCCGTCCCCCTGCCGGAAAGGGGAGAGGGCTGTGAACATTCGTCATCTCGCGGCCGCGGTCACGCTTGCGGGCCTCGCTGCGTGCTCGCGCACCACCACCCCGGCCCACCGCGTGGAGATCCGGCGGATCTCCGGGGACACGGTGCAGATCGTCCCCAGCGAAAATCAGATGCAGTACTGCCTGGTGTTCACCCACTCGGGGAAGGGCGTGGTCCGGCAGCTCACGATGAGCAAGAACAACGTCTCGGTGAAGTGTCCCGCCGACGAGCCGGTGCTCGGGCAGGCGTACAAGATTCCGGTGGAGGAGGGGCCGGTGAAGATCAACGTCTTCTTCTCCGACCAGCGACTCGAGGCGGGCAGTGTCGCCAATCAGCTGAACGAGATGGCCAACCCGAGCTTCAGCCCCATCGACTTCCGCATGCCGGGGAACGTGGTGGTGGAGACCGTCGACTTCATTCCCACCGAGTCGCCCGAGCCCGCGCCCGGCCAGCTCGTCCCGAAGCCAACTCCGCCGGCGGCCAACAGACCCGGATGACTCAGAACGCCGCGCGGGCGATGGCCAGGAGATCGGCCTCGGTCGTCGGCCGGGGGTTCCCCTGGTGGGAGGCGTCGCGAAAGGCGAGCTCGGCGATGCGTCCCAGGTCCGGCTCCTTCACGCCGGCCTGCGAGAGGCGGGTCGGGAGCCCGGCGTCGGCCACCAGGCGGCGCACGCGGTCGATGGCCACTCCGGCGAGCACGTCCTCCAGCCCTCCCGACGGCTCTCCCATGGCGATCGCCACCCGCGCGAGCCGCGCGCGGCACACGTGACGGTTGAACGCCATCACCGAGGGGAGCACGACCGCGTTGGCCAGACCATGGTGCAGCCCCGCCACCGGCGTGAGGGCGTGTGCCAGCGCGTGGGCGTTCCCGAGGCCCTTCTGGAAGGCCATCGCGCCCTCCATCGCGGCGATCATCATGTCCAGGCGCGCCCGGGTGTGGGTCGGCTCCCGCAGCACGACCGGAAGCGAACGTGACACCCGCCGGATGCCGTCGATCGCCACCGCGTCCGCGAGCGGATGGAAACCGTTGCTCAGGTACGCCTCGAGGGAGTGGGTGAAGGCGTCGAGGCCGGTGGCCGCCGTCGGCCGCGGTGGAAGTCCGTAGGTCAGCTCGGGGTCCACGATGGCAGCCCGGGGCAGGAGGGCCGGCGCGAAGATCACCGTCTTCCGCTTCGTGTCCTCGAGGAATGCCACCCCGCTCCGGCTCACCTCGCTGCCGGTGCCCGCGGTGGTGGGGATCGCGATGAGCGGCGGGAGCGGGTGCGTTACGAAGCGGTCTCCGCCGGTGGCGTCGTCGTACTGGCTCAGCGGCGGCGCGTGGCTGGTGAGCAGCTGCACCAGCTTGGCAGCGTCCAGCGGACTGCCACCCCCGAGCGCGACGATGCCGTCGCAGCCACCCGTCCGGTAGGCCTCGAGCCCGGCGAAGACGTCGGGCTCGGTCGGATCCGGCTTCACCCGGTCGAACAGCACGTGGACGATGCCCGCCTCGCCGAGCACCGCCAGCACGCGGTCCAGCAGCCCGGCCTTCGCCACACCGGCGTCCGTCACCACCAGCGGTCGCTGGAGCCCGAGGCGGCGCACCTCGTCGGGAAGGTGCTTCAGCGCCCCGGCCCCCACCACGATGCGGGTGGGCCAGGAGAGGACGGAGATGCGAGGGGACTCGGGAAGGTCGAAGAAGGTGGTGTCCATGGTCAGGCGAGCTCGAAGTAACGCTCCAGCTCCCAGGTGGTGACGGCCCGCTCGTACTGGCGGACCTCCCAGGTCCGGGTCCGGAGGTAGTGATCCACGAACTCCTCGCCGAGGAGCTCGCGCGCGACCGTGCTCCGGTCGAGGAGGATGATGGCGTCGCGGAGGTTGCGCGGCAGCGGCGCGGCGTCGCCACGGTAGGCGTTGCCGGTCACGGGCTCACCCGGCTCGACCTCGTGCTCGATGCCCCACAGGCCCGCGGCGAGCGATGCGGCCATGCCCACATAGGGATTCATGTCCGCGCCGAGCAGCCGGAACTCCACCCGCATCGCCTTGGCGTCCGGGCCGATGACCCGCAGGGCGCAGGTGCGGTTCTCGCGCCCCCAGGTGGCCGAGGTGGGCGCCCAGGTGTTCTCGACGCTGCGCTTGTAGCTGTTGATGGTTGGCCAGTAGAGGGCGGTGAGCTCCGGCATCAGCTTCAGCTGCCCGCCGAGGTAGTGGCGCAGCGTCTTCGAGGCGCCACCCTCCCCTCTCGGATCGTGGAAGGTGTTCCGCGCGCCATCGAGGCTCCACAGGGACTGGTGCACGTGGCCCGAGCACCCCGGGAGCCTCGCGCTCGGCTTGGACATGAAGCAGGCGGTGAGCCCGTGCCTCGCGCAGATCTCCTTCACCGCCGACTTGAAGAGGACCGACCTGTCCCCTGCCGCCTCCAGGACGTCGTAGCGGATGGCGGTCTCGTAGACCCCTGGGCCGGTCTCGGTGTGGAAGCCCTCCACCTCCAGCCCGAAGTCGTTGCAGCCGTCGAGCAGCGCGTGCACCAGGTCCGAGCTCTGCGAGGTCCGGAGCCAGGAGTACCCGAACATCCCCGGGTCCAGCGGCTCGAGGTTCTGGAAGCCCTTCGCCCGGAGCGATGACGGCGTCTCCCGGAAGATGAAGAACTCGTACTCGCTGCCGAACTTGGGAAGGAAGCCCAGTGAGCGGGCTCGCTGTCCCACGCGGCGGAGGAGCGCGCGCGGGCTGGGTCCGTAGTCCGACCCGTCGGGCATCACGAAGTCGAGGAGGAACGCGGCGGTGGCCGGTTCCCAGGGAATCATCCGCGCCGTAGAGAGGTCGACCCGGGCCTGCAGGTCGGGGTAGCCGGTGTGCCAGCCGGTGACCTGCGCGTTGTCGTACAGCTCGTCCGCGATGTCCCAGCCGAACACCACGTCACAGAAGCCGAGCCCGCTCTTCGCGACCGAGGCGAACTTGTCGAGGCTCACGTACTTGCCGCGAAGCACGCCGTCCAGGTCGACGCCGGCGACCTTGACCTGCCTGGCGCCGTTCTCCTCCAGCCAGCGGAGGGCCGCCTCCACCGGGTCCGTCTTCCCCCGGACCTGCTTCGGCGCGCGCGCGGACGGGCGGGTGACACGGGCTCCGGTTCGGGGCATCGCTCAGACCTCCGGGAGTTGCGTCCAGACCGTCTTCAGCTGCGTGTAGTTCTCGAGGGCGTGCGCGGAGAGGTCGCGGCCCCAGCCGGACTCCTTGTACCCGCCGAATGGTGCCGCGTCGTCGAACTCGTTGAAGCAGTTGATCCACACCACACCGGCCTGGACCCTCCGCGCCAGGGC
>CAZDSB010000606.1:0-5558 GCA_964507515.1 uncultured Myxococcaceae bacterium | reverse complement strand
CGCACGTCCGCCACCCGCCAGGCCGCGACGAGGTTCAGACGCAGCGACACGCGGTCGCGGGTCATGACCTCCTGCCCGTTCACCGCGAGCTGCTTCTCGCGGGTCTCGATCACCGAGAGCTGGACCTTCCGGCGGACCGTCCAGGCCGCGTGACGACCCGCGCCGAGCACGGCATCGAGCGCCCCGTCCACGTACCGGACCACGACGGTCCCCTCGGCGGCGGTGGCTTCGACGTAGTCGGTGGCCGGGACGAGCGCCTTGACCTCGTCGCGGAGCGGCTCGGCCTCGACACCCGACACGTCCAGGACCTCGAGGGTCACGGTCGGGTCGACGGTCCAGACGAGGTGCATGCCCGCCTGGAGCCAGCGGACCGGACGCCCGCGTCGCGACAGCACCGCGCGCTCGTCCGGAGTCAGGACCAGCCGGGTGAGCTCTCGATCCGGGACCAGGGCCAGCTCCTCCGGGCGGAGCTCCGCCAGGAGGCGCTCGGTGTCGTACTTGCGCACCTCGACCTCCCGCCAGGGCGCGACCGAGATCCGGTGACGGCCGGGCCCGACGTAACGGACCGGCAGCTGGTCGACGAGCACGATGGCTCGCTCGTTGAGGTTGACGGTGATTCGCATGACGACTGACCTCCTTCCTTCGGGTGCTTCAACGACAGATCAAAAAAAAAGTGAGACGCCGGACGCTCACGGGCGTCCTCGTCCGTCCCCCTCCGCCTGAAATCGGCCGGCGGTCTCCGGCGCGACGACCCGGCGGTCGGGGAAGGGCCGTCACCTGGCCTCGGTGACGTGCGCTCCGGGGATGACCGGGGCGTGGCGTTCGGTGCTGGCCGGTCGCCTCGTGCGGCCGGAGTCGGTCACCAGCTCGCGCCGGCGCCTCGGGTGACGTGTCCAACGTCGGTGGGGGGAGTCGAACCCCTGGTTCGGCTGGGTTAACAGTCCAGTGCTCTCCACGAGCGGTTCGAAGACCGTCAACGGCCGTCTTCTTCGCCGAGCGGAGCCCGATGTGCTGCGAACCGCGAGCGCCAACCGGGTCCGGAACGCCCGCGCTGTGAACGCAGGTGCCTCCCGGATGCGCTGCGGCGCCGCTGGGGCGCACCGCCATGTCTCTGGAAGCTGGTGGGCGAGGCCGCCGTCAGACGTTCAGGTCTGAGCGCGAATATCCGCGGAGCCCGAGGACGCGACCGCACGCGTGCCCGGGCGCGCTGGACGCCTCGACGCTGCATGCGATCAAGAATTGCGTTCTCACGACGGACCTCACGGAAGGGCGCGCGAAATAAACCCCAAAGAAATTCTTGTCAACTCCCCCTCCAAGCGATTGGAAGTACGGGGCTGCGAACGGATCGAGTTCTGCAACACGCAGCGGCCCTGGGAGCAGGGCGAGCCGCTGCGTTCCCTCGGGCCCGGTCCAGCCGGTCAGTTGCAGACCGAGGGATTGGTGGTGGTGCAGGTCCCGGTGTTTCCTCCGGCGGCTGCGAGGACGCACCGCGCCGGAGTGATGCATGTCGGTCCATTCGCCGTGTCGCACGAACCGCCCTCGACGGCCGGCGCGACGCAGATGCCGCTGTTCGAGCTCCCGGTGTGCTGGCAGAACGCGCCGGCGCTGCAGTCGATGACCCCGCCGTCGATGACCCCGCACGCGAAGGTGGCAGAGGCGGTGGCGATGCGATCGCAGATCCGTCCCTCGCGGAAATTGCAGTAGAGGCCCTGGCGCGCATCGCATCGCATCCCGCCGTCCGCGACGTCGCAGTAGGCACCGACCGTGGTTGTCAGCGGAACGCAGGTTCCTCCATCAGTGCCAGAGGAGGCGATGCACGCCAGGCCGGGCGTGCAGACCGAGTTGCCGTCACAGGCTCCTCCGGAGGGAACAGGGCTCGCGCAGAGCTGGGTGGCCGAGTCGCAGACCAGCCCCGGGCCACAGCCGCTGTTGGCGCACGAGGCGCCCACCGTCGGCGCGGGCTCGCAGGTGCCGCAGCTGGCGGTCTTCTCGACGAGACAGAACGCGCTGGCGCACTGGGCGGAGATGGAGCACGGGCTCCCGGCGGCTCGAGGGCCGCTCGGGGGCTGGCACGACGTGGGCGTGTTGCCCAGCTCGTAGTCGGGGCAGGAGGTGCCGGAGAGCGCCTGCGCGCACTCCTCGATCCGTGAGGGTGTGTTCGCGGTCTGGGGAGCGCCGAGGTTGGTGACGCAGGTCTCGGACATGCGCGACTCGCAGGTCGCAACGTCTCCGTACGTGTTGATGATTCCCTGCGGGTTGCACCCCTGCATCTTCTGGCAGCGCGCGGCGGCAACGTCCGCACAGGCCTGAGCGGCAGTGACGGTCGACCCGCCGTTGTTGCTGCCCGAGCACCCCCAGGACACGACCAGCACGCCTGTCAGGAGCGCAGAACAAAAAGCGACGAACCGCCAGAGCACACGTTGCATGTCTTCACTCTTTCTTCAGAGGAGCACACCGATCGAGCTGCGCACGAGGAAGCCGGTCGTCCCGGAGGTGAGGACCGGCCCGGCCGTCACGTTCAGCCGACATGGGCCGAGCTGACCGAAGACCAGCGTGGGCCCCACGTACTGGCGACCGCCGGCGCCGACGTCGACGTCCGTCCCGGCGAGCCCCTCGAGCTCCTCGCCGAGGTACTCGACGCCGACCTGTGCCCAGGGGGCGAGCCTGACCAGGGCCCCCACCGAGAGATAGAGGTCCACCGGGTCACGGCCGGCGTGAAAGTAGTGCGCCGCGCGCACGTTCCCCGTCAGGTGCACACGCCCGATGTCGCCGGAGATCATCAGTCCCACCTCTCCGGCCTGTTGCATCTGCCAGTCGACCTGGTAGCCACCGGCGATTGAGAGGATCAGCGGCACGCCCCCGGGAGAATCGAGCAGCTTGAAACGCAGCTCGGCGCGTCCGCTCCCGAAGCCGACCGTGCTTCCGGGGTTCTGACCGAAGGAGACCAGACCGTCGAGCTCGACGGCGTCCCAGAGGCCAACCGCGCCTGCGACCCAGGCATCGACCGTCTGCGCATCCTGCGGCCGCGGAGTGAGGCCCTGCGGAGTCGAGTCGTAGCCACCTCCGGTCTCGGCGGCCAGGCGGCCCTGGTTCAGCGTCCGGGCGTCGGTGGAGAGAACGAACGGCTGCCAGTCGCCAGGCTGTCCAAGCGCAGGGAGCGCGAGGGAGAGAGCGAGGACGAGTGCGAATCTCATGGTCGATCCCTGCCGTTCATGGCCCTGCGTCGGTCGGCAGCAGGAGTGGTGGCAGCGGCGCCTGACCGAAGTCGAAGTCCTCGCGAAGGTCGCCGAGGATCGAGACGTTCTCCCGCACCGAGATCCTCGGGTCGGGTCGGCCATCGGTCGCCGGGTCGAGCCGTTCACCATCGAGGAACACGTCCTCGATGAACTTCACGTACGCGTCGAAGCTGAGCGTCTGGTGGTCGATGAACCCGGGTTTCGCATAGGGGCTGATCACCAGCCCTGGCACCCGGATGCCGTAGCCGTTGGCATCGACGAATGGCGGTGGGACGTGATCATAGAAGCCGCCCCAGTCGTCCCAGACGAGGAAGATGGCCATGCTCGACCAGTCGGGGCTCTGCATCAGCGTGTTGATGATCGCGGTGACGTAGGCCTGGCCGGTGCTGACGCGGGCCGGTGGGTGCTCGCTGACCACCTGGTCGGGAATGATCCAGGCCACGGCCGGCAGCTGCCCGTTCTTCACGTCGAGGTAGAACTGATCGAAGGCCACGACGTTGCCGAGCTGGCCGTCGCCCTTCACCGTGTCGAAGTTCGGAAGTGGGTTCCAGATGCTCGGCACGGTCGCGAGCTGGATCTCGGGGGGACAGGTCTCCTCACCGTCGTCGCGGCAGTCCGGCTCCGTGCCCTCGGCGAGGTAATACCGCCAGCTCACCCCGGCCCGGTTCAGCAGATAGGTGAGATCGGTCCATGCGTAGGGACCCCTATCGGCGGGGCTCGGGTTCTGGAGCGCGTTCGTGCAGCTGAACGGATCGCCAGCGCGGGCGCAGGACGCCGACCACTCGGACACGAGATAGAGGTGTGCCGGCTGACTCCAGGACGCGTTGGACTCGAACATGCGGTCCTGGAGCACGAAGGCCCGCGCATAGGCCCAGTAGTTCGGAATCTCGCGCTGATCGTGCCATCCAACGGCGTCGATGGGCTTCCCGTTGAGACAGGCAGGATTGTTGGGATCCTTGCAGCTGCTCTGCGCGGTCTGGGCGGAGATCAGGAACCCGTTCATCGCGCCTTCGTTGACGTCGGCGATCGAGTTGGCCTCGCCGTGCGGACCGCCTCCGTTCACGTCGTTCGGGTCATGGAAGGGCCGGACACACGCGCCGCCGTCGCGCTGCGGAAGGCAGGCGAGCGGGACACCCGCGTCGTCCATCGCGATTCCATCCGCGCCGGGAAAGGTCCCGAAGTAGTGATCGAACGAGCGGTTCTCCTGCATGATGATGACCACGTGCTTGATCTTGGCGAGCTCGCCGGATCCGCCGTCGCCCGGACCGCCATCGCCAGGACTGGAAGCGTGAGAGCACGCGGCGAGCGCGGTCAGCACTGCGAACAGCGGGACCCGATGAGCACGCACGACAATTCCTCCGCCGGGTCCTCGAACCCGACGCCGCAGAGGAAGTCTCGCGCCCCGCTCCGACCGGTCGCTCTACTTGCAAGCGTGCGACTCGTGCCACGCCTCGAAACTCGAGGCTCGGATGCACGTGCCCTCGAATCGCACGAGGCCGAACATCAAACGGAGGCGATCACTTGCCTGTGGGAACGAGTGCGACGGCGCGGAGCGGCCCGCCCGAGCCGCCACCGATCTTCATCGGCAGTGCGATGACCCAGGCGCCCACCTCCGGAACCTGATCCAGGTTGGCGAGGTTCTCCAGCCCCGCGACGCCGGCCGCGCTCGCGATCCGGTGGACGATGAAGTCCTTGGATGCGCCGACGTCGATCGACGCGGTGTCGAGGCCGAGCGCGCCGACGTGCCGCTGACCAACGAGATACTCGGCCGACTCCTTCCCGAAGCTCGGGAAGTGCAGCTTCGACGCGTCGCCTGGCGTGTCGTCGCCCAGGTACCGCTTCCGGTCGGGCCAGCGCTTCGCCCACTCGGTTCGCAGCAGGACGATCGCGCCCGAGGGGATGGACCCGTGACGCTTCTCCCAGCTCCGCACGTCGTCCATCGACAGACGGTAGTCGGGATCGGCGCTCGCCTTGGCGCTCACGTCGATGACGACCGCCGGTGCGATGAGCTGCCGCAGCGGGATCTGATCGATGGTCTTCCCGTCCTTCGAGAAGTGAATCGGGGCGTCGAGGTGCGTCCCCCCGTGCTCCGGCGTGCAGATCGAGTTCGAGGCGTAGAACCAGCCACCGGGCGTGTCGCCGAAGGAGAGCTTCTTCAGTTCGAAGCTCGAGGGAGACGTTGGCCAGTAGAGCGTCTTCTCGTCGAAGGGGTGACTCAGGTCGACGACCTTCGAGGTGGCGAGCGATGGCGCGGCGCTCGGAGCCGCGGACGCCACCGTGGCGATCAGCAGGACGAGCCCTCCGACCGCATGCACCCAACCC
>CAZDSB010000605.1:0-11497 GCA_964507515.1 uncultured Myxococcaceae bacterium | reverse complement strand
GGCCACGCCCGCCGGCCGGGCCTCGGTCGCGAGCCGGCGATCGACCCACTCGACGCCGGCGTTGCGCGAATGCGTGATCGCCGCGTCCATCGACGAGAACTCGGGAGCGCCTTCGAGAGCGATCGTCGTCTCGAGGTGGCGGTGGATGACGCGTCGGGCGGGCACTGAGTCAGCGCCTCGATGGGACGGAGCAGCCCCGATGTTCCTGGCGGAAGGGCGGTTTGAGACCCGGGACCCGGCCGTCGAGATCCGCGCGCCGGCGAGGGAAGTCGCATGCTATTGCCGACGCATGTGCACCCGAGTGACCTGCCGCACCTGCGGGAAGGCGACCTACGCAGGCTGCGGCCGCCACGTGGATGCCGTGCTCCGCGGCGTTCCGGAGGACCAGCGCTGCCGCTGCGAGGCGCCGCGGCCTTCCGGGCTGCTGGCGACGGTGCTCGGCTGGCTTCACGGAGCCGAGGGCCGCAAGCCGTCCTGACGCCGAACCACCGAGACGCCGGGTCCGAGACCTCGACCCGGCGCCCCCGCGATGTGGCGTCAGTCGTGATGTCCGTGGTGCCCGTGCCTGGGCGCGAACGGCGCGATGTTCACCGTGAGGCCCATCGCGTTGTAGCCGGCGTGGTTCGGGTGCAGGTAGTCCCACGGCAGCTGGGTGAACTGGCTGTTTGGCAGGTACACGGCCTTCATGTTCCCTGTGGCAGGGTCGAGCGTGGCTCCATCGAAGTCCTCGACACCATCGAAGAGGCCAGAGGTACGGATGAAGTCATTGAGCACCTTCCGGTTCGCATCGATCGCCGCCCCGTTGTCGGCGGTGGGGAAGGCCACGCCGAACACGCCCAGCGCCGAGGTGAGGGTGCCGGCGTAGACCTTCACCTTCGCGGCATGTAGACGGCTCACCACGTCCTTGTACCCGTCGATGATGGAGTCGGTGGTGTGCGCTCCGCCGAGGTCGTTGATGCCCTCCATCCAGATGATGTCGGTGAGGCCCGAGAGGCCGAGCACGTCGCGGTCCAGCCGGTCGACCGCGGCCGGCCCTGACGCGGCGTTCGGGACGACGGGATTCACGACCCGGTTCCCGCCGATGGCCTCGTTCACGATGCTCACCTTGTTGCCGTAGGCGTTGTGGAGCCTCCGGGAGAGCACGTTCATCCATCGGTCGTTGATGTTCAACGTGGTGTGCGTCCCGTCGGTGATCGAGTCGCCGAAGGCGCAGATGACGACGGTGTCCGAGGACGCCTTGACGTCGAGCGTCTCGACGAAGAACCACGACGTGGTCGTGAACTGGAAGGCGAAGGCATCCTCGTCCCAGGTGTGGTCGCCGCTTCCCTGGCCGGTGATGAACGAGGTCTGGTTCGCGCCCGAGTGGTAGGTCATGGGCCCGCTGTCGCCGGACACGGCGTAGCTGACAGCGAGGTTGCGTCCCTGCACCGACCGGTCGTCGTCGTCGTGGACGAACCACAGGCGAATCGGATCGCTCCAGGCCCGCTCCCCTGGCTGGATCGTGACCGAGCCGCCGCCGTTGAACGTCACGGCGGTGAGCGTGTCCTTCACGACGTTGGCTCCGTATTCCTGGAGCCCCACCGTGACGCTGCCGAAGGTGACCGGCTTGCTACCGAAGACGTTGGAGAAGCGGATGCGGATGGTCCTGCCCCAGAGATCCGGCTTCACGATCGACCGGAAGGTCTGGTCGATCGCGGTCGCACCGGTCGTGGTGGCATTGGGGAAGGGAAAGGCGAGGTCCGGTTGGATGTTCGCCACCGCGTACTGGATGGGCTGTCCGGGCGTGAGGACGAACGGCTGTGGCGGGGCCACGTAGGTGAAGAAGGTCGCGGGGGACGTCGCCCAGGACGCGACCCATTTCTGACCTCCGTTGTCCCGGTCGCCGTGGTCGCCGGCGCGAACCGGCACGCCCAGGGCGAGGAGCAGGAACAGCACGAGCCTGCGAGTGATCATCGAGTTCTCCCTCCTTGATGTTGGGCCGCGATGCGCCGCGCGCGGCCCGGCCCCACTCGAGTGCTCGGCGCGGCGCGACAGTTGGCGCGGCGCGGGTTGCTCACAAGTCGAGTTGCGTCAGGCCCTGAGCGCCTGGACGGTCACCGCGCTGGCGTCTTGGCTGCTGTGACAATCGTTGACAACGCATCCGAAGGAGGTGCGTGCCGGCGAAGGTTCATCGCGCCGCGGACGGCGGCGGAGGCGAGCCGCCCATGGCCGCTTCAGCGGGTCGTCCGGTAACGTCCCTCGGGCCTGCGAGCGTTCAACCACGCCTGGAATCCAGGACGCAGGAATGCGAGGGTGCCTGGCTCCGATGTCCGGCCCGTCGCCGCTCACGTCCGCAGATCAGCTCCTGGAGGACCTCAACCCACCGCAGCGCGAGGCCGTGCTCCATGGAGACGGGCCGCTTCTCGTTCTCGCAGGAGCCGGGTCGGGCAAGACGCGGGTCATCACCCGCCGCGTGGCACATCTGGTGCTTGCTCGGCGGGTCCCTCCCTGGCGCATCCTCGCGGTGACCTTCACCAACAAGGCCGCGCGGGAGATGCGCGAGCGGCTGGAGACCTTGCTCGGTCCCTGGGCCTCCGACCTGAACGTGGCCACCTTCCACTCGGCGGCCGCGACCATTCTCCGGCGCGAAGCGGAGAAGGTCGGGCTCACCCGCTCCTTCGTCATCTACGACGACAGTGACCAGCTCCAGCTGGTCAAGCGGGCGATGCGAGAGGAGCGGGTGGACCCGGTGCTCAATCCTCGCGACGTTCTCCGGCGCATCGACGTGGAGAAGAACGCCGGCCGCGGGCCGGACGTGGAGCGGGTCTCACCGGACGACTATCGCGGCCTGGCGGTGCAGCGCGCCTACCGCGCCTACCAGAAGCTGCTGCGGGCCGCGAACGCGGTGGATTTCGGAGATCTCCTCCTGCTCCTGGTCGAGCTGCTCCGGAAGGACGCCGAGACACTGGAGAAGTACCGCGCCCGCTTCCAGCACGTCCTGGTGGACGAGTTCCAGGACACGAACCCGGTGCAGTACGAGCTTCTTCAGCAGCTCGCACCTCCGCCGGGGTCGAACCTGGTCGTGGTGGGCGACGACGACCAGTCCATCTATCGCTGGCGAGGCGCCGAGGTGAGCAACATCCTCGAGTTCCCGGACGTGTATCGCGGCGCGCGGGTGGTGAAGCTCGAGCAGAACTACCGGAGCGACGGGAACATCCTCGACGCCGCCAACGCGGTCATCGCCCAGAACCCGCGGCGGATGGCGAAGAAGCTCTGGACCGACCGTCCCAAGGGAGAGCCGCTACATCTCCTCATCTCGCGCGACGAGCGGGAGGAGGCGCACGAAGTCGCGCGGCGGATCCATTCCCTGCACCAGGAGAGCTTCGTCTCCTACGACCAGATCGCCGTGTTCTTCCGGGTGAACGCGCAGAGCCGAGTCCTGGAGGAGGCGCTTCGCCTGGCCCGGGTGCCATACACGCTGGTCAGCGGCCGCAGCTTCTACGAGCGGGCGGAGATCAAGGACGCGGCCTCGTACCTGCGCCTCATGGCGAACCCGCGCTCGGACGCAGACCTGCTTCGGGTCGTGAACGTCCCGGCGCGGGCAATCGGCGACACGACCCAGGAGCGGCTCAGCGCGTGGGCGGCGGACCAGGGCATCTCCCTGTGGGAGGCGCTGGACCAGGTGGAGTCCATCCCCACCCTGCAGGCCACGGCGCAGAAGCGGCTGCGCGGATTTCGCGCGCTGATGGAGCCGCTGGTCCAGTTTGCGGTCGAGGCGCCGTCGGCGGCGTCCGCGCTGGAGCGGATGCTGCAGGAGACGCGCCTGGTGGAGTCGCTGATGGAGGCCGGGGACGACGAGTCGCTCGGCCGGGCGGAGAACATCCGCGAGTTCGTGGGTGCGGCGCAGGAGTTCGATCTCCAGCGCGCGGCGCGTCCGCCGCCTGGCCCGGAGGCGCTCGAGGCCGAGGCCCCGCCGCTGCAGGCGTTCCTGGAGCAGATCAGCCTGGTTGCCGAGGCCGACGCGGAGGCGGGCGAGGGCCGGGTCTCGCTGATGACGCTGCATGCGGCGAAGGGGCTGGAGTTCGACGCCGTCTTCCTCCCCGGGATGGAGGACGGCGTGTTTCCCCACCAGCGGGCGCTGGACGAGCTCGGCGACGACGAGGAGATGGGGGAGGAGCGTCGACTCTGCTACGTCGGCTTCACCCGGGCCCGAAAGCAGCTCCTGGTCTCTTTGGCCCAGGCGCGGTCCCTCTTCGGCGAGCTGCGCTTCAACCCGCCGTCGCGCTTCCTGCGCGAGGTGCCGAAGGAGCTCTTCGACTTCCAGCCGGAGCTGCGCGCCCCGCCGCCGGAGCCATCCTACGGGCGCGCCGAGCGGCGGCCGCGCTACGACGACACCGGCCCTCGCATCGACCGGAGCTACGCGCAGGACGCGGACTACATGGAGGATGGGTCGGTCATCGGGATGCGGGTCCGCCACGCGCAGTTCGGCGACGGCGAGGTGATGGCCTGCGACGGCACGGGCCCGAACGCGAAGCTGACGGTGCGGTTCCGCACGGTGGGACTGAAGCGGGTCATCGCGCGGTTCCTGCAGCCGGCGTGACCGGCACCTAGGCCTGCGCGCCGCTCCACAGCGCCGCGTCGCGGTGGAACAGCTCGAGGAGGAAATCGAGCGTCGCCCGCACCCGCGCCACGGTCACCAGATCCGGGTGCACCGCCACGACGATGTCCCGCTCGCCGATCAGGCGTGGCGTGATCTGGACGAGTCCCGGTTCCTGCGACGCCGCGAAGCAGGGGAGGGGAGCGATGCCGACCCCCTCGACTGCTGCGCGGGCGAAGGCGGCGATGCTGTTCCCCCGGATCACGATCGCCGGCGGCGTCCGGAGCGAGCGCAGCCACCGCTCGCCTTCGACCATCGCGAGCAGGTCCGCGTAGCCGATGAGCTCCTGCCCGCGCGAAGAGGCGGGTGCCCAGGTCACCTTCCAGGGCGCCCAGGCGGCGACTCACGGTCGTGTGCTCCACCGACAGCTCCCGGGCTGCCTTCGCCAGGGAGCCCGACCGGGCAATGGTCAGGAAGTACCTGAGATCATTCCAGTCCATGGGCCCCCGCAGATTCGCACAACGCATGTGCATCTACGAGCGTTCCCCGGGACTCCCCCGGATCCGTATATGCACCCCGCAACCGACGGTCCTCCAGCGAGGTGGTCTCGTCCCGGGCCGGCGAGGAGAGCGTCATGGCATCGAAGAAGCCAGTCATCGCAGTGGTGGGCGCCACCGGCGCGCAGGGCAGCGGCCTCGTCCGCGCCATCCTCCAGGACCCCGAGCGCCGCTACGTCGCCCGCGCGATCACCCGGAAGCCGGACTCGGAGAAGGCCCGTGCGCTCGCCGCGCAGGGCGCCGAGGTCGTGGCCGCGGACGCCGACAATCCGTCCAGCCTCGACCGCGCGTTCGCCGGGGCCACCGGCGCCTTCTGCATCACGAACTTCTGGGAGCACTTCTCGGCCGATCGCGAGATCGCCCAGGCCAGGGCGATGGCCCAGGCCGCCGCCCGCGCCGACGTGCGGCACGTGATCTGGTCCACCCTGGAGGACACCCGCCTCCGCATCCCGCTCTCGGACGACCGGATGCCGACGCTGCACGGCAAGTACAAGGTCCCCCACTTCGACGGGAAGGGCGAGGCGGACGCCGTCTTCGCCGAGGCGAAGGTCCCGCACACCCTGCTGGTCACCTCGTTCTACTGGGACAACTTCATCTATTTCGGCGCGGGCCCGAAGAAGGACGCCTCGGGCCAGCTGGCGCTCGTGCTGCCCCTGGGAAAGATGAAGCTCCCCGGCATCGCGGCCGAGGACATCGGTCCCTGCGCCTTCGGGGTCTTCAACCGCGGCCGGGAGCTGATCGGTCGCACCGTCGGCATCGCCGGCGAGCACCTCAGCGGCGCAGAGATGGCGGCCGAGATGTCCACCGCGCTCGGGCAGCCGGTGCGTTACGAGGCCGTGTCGTTCGATGCGTACCGGAAGTTCGGGTTCCCCGGCGCGGACGACCTGGGAAACATGTTCCAGTACAAGCACGACTTCGAGCGCGAGTTCCGCGCCGCGCGCCCGGTGGAAGAGGCCCGGAAGCTGTACCCGGGCCTGCACACCTTCCGGCAGTGGCTCGCGAAGTACGCGAAGCAGATCCCGCTGGGCTGAGCTGATCCGTGCGCCAGGACCGCAGCAC
Organism: uncultured Myxococcaceae bacterium; assembly: GCA_964507515.1. Lineage (GTDB taxonomy): Bacteria > Myxococcota > Myxococcia > Myxococcales > Myxococcaceae > RPRB01. The sequence goes on along the minus strand of CAZDSB010000605.1, from coordinate 5,305 downwards.
AGGGCGCCACCCCGCGCGGGTGGACGCCAGGGTCCCCCGTCTGCCCCCGCCTCGCCGGAACGCGCGCCCGTCAGCGGCGGTGCTGGCGGCGCTCCTGCTCGCGAGCACCGCGCTCGCCGGTGGCGCCCGTCACAGCGAGGCGCCGTCACGGCTGGCCGACACGGGCCTCTACATGGGCCCCGGGACCCACGTGCTTGCCCGCGGGGTCCGGACCTGGACGCCGCAGTACCCGCTGTGGTCCGACGGCGCGTCGAAGCGGCGGTGGATCCTCCTGCCGCCCGGGCGCTCGATCGACGCGTCGGACCCGGACGCGTGGGTGTTCCCGGTCGGCACGCGGCTGTGGAAGGAGTTCCCCTTCGAGGAACGGGCGGCACCTCGGCTGCGGCCGGCCGCTGCTCCCGCCGATACCCTGGTTCAACTACCGGGAGGCGACCGACGACGACCTGCGGGCCATCTTCGCCTACCTCCGCTCCATCCCGGCGGTGAAGAACCGGGTGCCGGACCCGCGCCCGCCGGCTGCGCCCGCGCCCGAGTCCACCGCGACACGCTGACCTCGCGCGTCAACCTCGCGAGCGTGGCAGCACAGTTCCCCGGTGACGCCGATGCACAGTCCCCGGGGGCGCAACGCGGCCCGCGCTCTCACATCCTCGACTCGAGGGGCGGATAGAGGAAGCGATGAGCGAGCTTGCGTACGTCGGCGGATGCTTCTGTGGCGCAATCGAGCTGCGCATCGAGGGAAGGCCCTCGGCGATGGGCTTCTGTCACTGCATCTCCTGCCGGCAGTGGTCGGGCAGTCCGGTGAACGCCTTCACCCTCTGGCAGCCGATCGCGGTGACCGTCGTCCGCGGCGCCAAGCTGATCGGCACCTTCGCCCGGAGCGAGCGCGCCGTCCGCAAGTGGTGCACTCGCTGCGGCGGGCACCTGTTCACCGAGCACCCGCGCTGGGGCCTGGTCAACGTGCCCACCGCGTTGCTGCCCGGGTTCCCCTTCGATCCGCAGTTCCACATGAACTACGCCGAGCACGCGCTCCGGCTGCCCGACGGGCTCCCGAAGATGAAGGACCTCCCCGCGCCCATGGGGGGCACGGGACAGACGATGGTGGAGTGAGGTCAGCGCTCGAGCAGCCCGCGGAGGAACGCGCGCGCTTCGGTGACGTTGCGGACCCGGAGCTCGGCCCGGCTCGCCGCGGGACCGACGTGCATCGTGATCGATCCGGGCGGCACGGCGGCGAAGAGATCCTCGTCGGTCCGATCGTCCCCGAGCGCGAGCACCAGGCTGCCGCGCGGGGCGTGCGCGACGACCGCCTGCACCACCTGCCCCTTGTTCACGCCCTGGGGCCGGATCTCCACGACGTGATCGCCGGTGAGCACCTCGGCGGGCGCGTTGGAGAGCAGCGTCGCGAGGTGGAGCAGGAGATCCCGCGCCTGCGCGGCGCCGAACTCCGGGTCCGAGGCGCGGTAGTGCCAGGCCAGGCCCGCGGTCTTCTCCTCGACCAGCGCACCCGGGGTCCGCGCCGCGTACTCCTCGAGGATGCTCCTGACCTGTGGCAGCCAGCTGCTGGGATCGATGACCGCACCGTGCCAGCGCTCGCCCGGCATGCGAGACCAGTAGCCATGCTCGGCGTGGAGGCCGATTGGGAGTCCCCCGAGCCATCGCTCGAGCGTGTCGCGCCTCCGTCCGCTCACCACGTGGACCACGTAGCGCTCCGCGAGCGCGCCGAGCAGCGTGAGCAGCGATCCGTCGGGGACGGCGAGGTCCGGTGTCCGCGCGAACTCCACCAGCGTCCCGTCGTAATCGAGGAGCAGCGTCGCGGAGGGCGCGGTGCGGATCCTGACCTGGGTCGCTCCGAGCGCCGCCGGAGTCGACGGGCGGAGCCCATGCGGCGGCTCGAGGTCGGATCCGAGCCGCTCGAGGAACTCGCGGGCCCACCGGTGCACGTCGTAGGTCTCCACCCGGGTGCGCAGCGCGGCCATCCGGAGCGCCCGCTCCTCCGACGGCATCTGCAGGGCGCGCCACAGGGCATCCGCACAGCCCTCGAGGTCGTAGGGATTGACCAGGAGCGCCTCGGCCAGCTCGGCGGCCGCGCCGGTGAACTCGGAGAGGACCAGGACACCGTCTCCGTCGGTGCGCGCGGCGATGAACTCCTTCGCCACGAGATTCATCCCGTCCCTGATGGGAGTGACCACCAGCACGTCCGCGGCCCGGTAGAGCGCCGTCACCTCGGGCGGCGAGAGCCCGCGGGCCAGGTACCGCACCGGAGACCAGGTCGGCGTGGCGAACCGGCCGTTGATGCGGCCCACCATCGCCTCCACCGTCTCGCGCAGGCCCTGGTACGCGTCCACGCCGGTCCGCGAGGGAACGGCGACCTGGACCATCCGCACGTGCTCGCAGAGCTCCGGGTGCTTCACCAGAAGGTGCTCGTAGGCGAGGAGCCGGCGGGGGATGCCCTTGGTGTAGTCGAGCCGGTCGATGCCCACGAGGAGACGCTCCGAGCCGGAGCGGACGGACTTCATCTCCTCCAGCACCGCGGGGTCTCCCGAGAGCTTGCGCCAGTGCCCGGCGTCCACGCCCATCGGGAACACGCCCAGCCGCACCTCGCGCCCGCGCCACGGAATGCGGTCCACGTCCGTCCAGGCGCCGGTGGTCCGCAGCACCGAGGACGAGAAGTGCCGGACATAGGCCGCGGTGTGGAAGCCGACCAGGTCCGTGCCGAGCAGGCCCTCGAGGATCTGGTCCCGCTGGGGAAGGATGCGGAACGTCTCGGAGGAGGGGAAGGGAATGTGGAGGAAGAAGCCGATGCGAGCGTCGGGGATGCGAGCGCGCACCAACGCCGGCACGCGCATCAGGTGGTAGTCCTGGACCCAGATCAGGTCCCCCGGCCGGTGATGCTCCACCACCGCGTCGGCGAAGCGGCGGTTCACGCGCTCGTAGTCCTCGAATCCGCCGATCTCGAGCGGGAGCTCGCTGACGAAGTAGTGGAAGAGGGGCCAGAGCACGCCGTTGGAGTACGACTCGTAGTAGCGCTCCACCTCCTCCCGGGAGAGCGACACCGGAACCAGCCGCATCGCCTCGAGTCGCTCGGCGAGCACCGCGGCGTCCTTCTCCGGGAGTGGGTCCACCAGCCCGGGCCAGCCAATCCACAGTCCAGCAGAGCGCTCGTGGGGACCGAGCAGGCCGGTGGCCACGCCGCCGACGCTCGGCTGCACGTCGACCCCGTCCGCGTCCGCGCGGACCGTCACCGGGAGACGGTTGGAGACGATGAGGACGCGTGACACTCCCTGAACTTGTAGCGGGAGAGGGCGACGCGCCGGCACCTCGCGGAGGGCAAGTGCGCAGTTTGGAACGGGAAGGTACGTCCGCCCGGGAATGCAGTCAGAGCCGCCTGGCCCGGATCGAGCGGTAGGACGCGCCCTCAGCGGGCCACGGCCACCGGCATCAGGTTGTCCTCAGGGATGCGGTCCACCAGCTCGTTGAGCGGATCCACGCCCGCTCGCGCGGGCACGCCGTCGGCCACCACCGTCAGCGTGGTGCGGGGCTGGTCGAACTTCCGAGGCTCGAGCACCAGCGCGGCTCCCTTCGCGTCCAGCACACCCACCGGGAGCCAGTCGTGCAGCGGCACTTCCTGCTCCACGCCCAGCGCGTCGGCCTGGTGCTTGTGCGTCTCCAGCTCGAGGGTGACGTCGTACTTTCCGTCGGGGCGCCGGCTGGCCTTCGCCGAGACCACCCGGTTCTCGTAGAGCGTGATCTGCTCGAACTGGTCCGTCAGGTAGTACTGGAAACGCTCCGGGGTGTGGCGGCGGAGCGCGGCGAGCAGCACCCGCGACGTCGGGTAGGGCGGCCCCTTGTCGCCGTACTCCTGGACCACCTCCCGCAGGGCCTGGTTGACGGCGTCCTCACCAATGAGGTCCTGGAGGCCGTACATCACCAGGCTCCCCTTCGAGTAGTGGATGTAGCCCTGGTCCTCCACGCGGAGGAGGGGCAGCTCCTTCTTCTTCTCCGCGCTCCGCCCCGACAGGTAGCGGTCCAGCTCGTAGCGGAGGAAGCGGCGCATGACCTGCGGCCCGTAGGCGTGCTTCATCACCATCAGGGCCGAGTACTGGGCGAGCGTCTCCACCAGCGCGGTCATCCCCTGCGAATCCGCGCTGAGGACCTGATGCCCCCACCAGTGGTGGCCGACCTCGTGCGCGGTCACGTAGAGCGGGTAGTCGATGGCGTCGGGACGGCCTTTCTCCACTTCGGCGATGAAGCCGATGGCCTCCGAGAAGGGGATGGTGCTGGAGAACGACTCGGCGAAGGTCGCGTAGCCGGGGAACTCGACGATGCGGAGCACCGGGTGCTGGTACGGACCGAAGGCCCTGGTGAAGTAGTCCAGCGAGTCCTTCATCCCCCGGCGCATGCTGGCCAGGTCGTAGGTGTGGTCGGGGTGGTGGGCGATCTCCAGCGCCACGTCGTTCCACCGGTCGTGCTCCACCACGTACCGAGCGGAGAGGAACGCGAGATAGTGGAAGATCGGCCGCTCCTCGACGAAGTGGAAGTACCGGCGGCCACCCTCGGTCCACTCCCGCTCCAGGGTGCCCGGGGCCACCACGCGCTGGTCCGCGCTGGTGCTGACCGTCGCCTCGAAACGGATCCGGTCTGCGTCGTGGGTGATGTAGTTGAAGGCCGGCGCGGCCGGGTCGTCCAGGTCGAGCGCGCGCTCCCGCGGGCCGAGCCCGTGCTTGCGACGAACCTCGTCGTCCACGAGCTCCTTCTGTGCGAAGTACCCGAGGCCCGGGAGGTACTCGCCGTCGATGAAGGTGCCGTTCTCCACGATGCGGGTGTCGCTGCCCTCGTTCTCGAAGCCCGGGTTCAGGTAGCTGACGCGGAAGGCGAGCTCGGTGCTCGCCCCGGGCGCGAGCGGCTGCCGGAGCCTGAAGGCGTGCACCCCGGTCTCGCCGTCGGAGACCAGGGTCTCCTGGCCGCCGGGAAAGGTCATCGCGCGCACCGTGGCCCGCGGGCTGATTCGCACCACGATCTGGTCGATGGGCTGCGCGGTGTGGTTGACGAGCGAGTCCACCCCGTCGAGCTCCACCCGCCGCTCGGCGGGAAAGATGTCGACCCGTGTCTTCACCGCGGTCACCTTGGGCTGGGCGAGCGCGCCGAACCTCTGCTTGTAACGCTTCTCGTACTGCGCCTGGGCCTCCTCGCGCGAGAAGCGGGTGCGGTAGGGATTCAGGACGTTGGTGTTCCAGAAGATGAAGGCGCCGGTGGCCGCGGCGACGGCCAGCGCCGCCCCGAGCAGCGCGCCCGAGCGCCGGTCCAGCCG
>CAZDSB010000604.1:0-3227 GCA_964507515.1 uncultured Myxococcaceae bacterium | reverse complement strand
GCCGCCAGCAGCCGGGACTGGACGACCAGGTCCGCCGCGCCGGGGTCGGCGAGGGCCTGGGTGCGCAGCTCGATGCCGCGCGAGAGGGGGACGAGAACCGGCGCGGCCTGGACGGCGGCGGGCACCAGGGTGAGTGCGAGGAGCAGGTGGCGCATGTCGAGAGCACGCTCGCTTGCAGGGTCCGGGCCGACGCTCTGTCAGAGGGACGTTCGGTGGCCGACCCTGGGTTGTTTCGGGGCAGACGGGTATTGCCGGACCTGCGCGACGGGCCAGATTCCGTTGACAGGTGCGCTTGTCCCACCTACGGGACGGCCCCCTCGACCTCGATGACCAGAACCCTCGCCCCGGCCCTCCTCGCCGTCCTCCTCGCCGCCCCGGCCCTCCGCGCCGAGGAAGGGATGTGGACGTTCGACAACTTCCCGTCGGCCCGCGTCCAGAAGACGTACGGCTTCTCGCCGGACAAGGCCTGGCTGGACCACGTCCGGCTGTCGAGCGTGCGGCTCGCGCTCGGATGCTCGGGAAGCTTCGTCTCGCCGGATGGCCTGGTGATGACCAACCACCACTGCGCGCGCCGCTGCGTCCAGGACCTGTCCACGCCGCAGCAGGACCTCAACGCGACCGGCTTCTACGCGAAGACCCCGGCCGAGGAGCGGACCTGCCCGCGGATGGAGATCAACCAGCTGATCGGGATGCAGGACGTGACCGCGCGGGTTCAGGGAGCGACGAAGGGGCTCTCCGGAGAGGCGTTCCTCCGGGCGCAGAAGGGGGAGTTCGCGCGGATCGAGAAGGCCTGCCAGACGTCGGAGCAGCTCCGCTGCGAGGTCGTCACGCTGTACCACGGCGGCCAGTACCAGCTGTACACGTACAAGCGCTGGAAGAAGGACGTGCGGCTGGTCTTCGCTCCCGAGGAGTCGATCGCCTTCTTCGGCGGTGACCCCGACAACTTCAACTTCCCGCGCTACGACCTCGACGTGAGCCTCTTCCGCGTCTACGAGGACGGGAAGCCGCTGCACACGCCCGACTACTTCCTGTGGAGCGACGGCGGCCCGCGCGATGGCGAGCTCACCTTCGTCTCCGGCAACCCCGGGCACACCAGCCGGCTGCTGACGGTGGCGCAGCTGGCCTCGCAGCGGGACGAGATGATTCCCCTGAAGCTCGAGCGGCTCGCGCAGGAGCGCGGCTGGGTGGATCAGTTCGGTCAGCGCAGCGCCGAGGCGCGACGGATCAGCCGGAACACGCTCTTCGGCGTCGAGAACCAGTACAAGGCCTGGTTCGGACGGCGTGACGCGCTGACCGATGCCACCTTCTTCGCGTCCAAGGTGAAGGAGGAGCAGGCGCTGCGCGCGCGGGTGGCGAAGATCCCCGGGCTGCAGAAGGAGGTCGGTGGCGCGTGGGATGCCATCGCGAAGGCCACCCTCACCGAGGAGAAGCTGGAGCGGGAGACCACCTGGATCCGATCCGAGAACAAGTACTACTCGGAGCTGTTCGGCATCGCGCGCAACCTCGTCTGGGGCGTGGCCGAGAAGCAGAAGCCCGACGTGGAGCGCTACCGCGAGTTCACCGATGCGCGGCTCCCGGCGACCGAGCTGGTCACGTTCAGCAAGGCGCCGATCTACCCGGACCTGGAGGTGGAGCTGCTGACGCTGGGGCTCACCAAGATGCGCGAGGAGCTCGGCGCGGATCACCCGTACGTCCGGAAGGTGCTGGAGAAGGACTCGCCCCGACAGCTGGCGACGAAGCTCGTCCAGGGGACGAAGCTGTACGACGTCGCCGTGCGGCGCTCGCTGTGGACCGGCGGCCCGGCGGCGGTGGCGGCGTCGACCGACCCGATGATCGTCTTCGTGCGCCGGCTGGACGCCGACATGCGGCGAGCGCGCAAGGCCTACGAGGATCAGGTCGAATCGGTGGTCCGGAAGAGCTCCGAGCTCATCGCCAAGGCGCGGTTCCAGCTGGAGGGCACGAGCCGGTACCCCGACGCGACGTTCACCGCCCGGCTGTCGTACGGCTCAGTGCAGGGCTGGACGCGCGAGGACGGCGTCCAGGTGAAGCCGTTCACCGACTTCGGCGGTGCGTACGCGCGGGCGACCGGCGAGCCTCCCTTCGACCTGCCGCAGTCGTGGCTGAAGGCGAAGGACCGGCTGACCCAGACGACGCCGTTCGACTTCGTGACCACGAACGACATCATCGGCGGCAACTCGGGGTCGCCGGTCATCGACCGGAACGCGCAGATCGTGGGGCTGGTGTTCGACGGGAACCTGCCCTCGCTCGGCGGGGACTACGGGTTCGACATCCGGAACAACCGGACGGTGGCGGTGGACAGCCGGGCGCTCACCGAGGCGCTGAAGAGGGTCTACGGGGCGGACCGGCTGGTCCAGGAGCTCCAGCCGCCGGCCCCGCGGTCGACGGGCCCGCGGTAGACAGCTCCGCGCCACTTCACTCGCACGCTGGCCGCTCGGTCGGGGGCCGGCCAGTTCGTGTTCGAGAGCGCACGCTGAGCGTCCGGCCGGGTTACCAGCGCGGACGACGTGGATCATCCCTCATCGGATGGAGACGCGACCTCGCATCCTCGTGGCCAACGGCAACGACGACGTGCTCGCGATCCTGGCCGAGGTGCTTGGCGAGAACGGCTACGAGGTGAAGACGGTCCACGTCCGGGCGATCCGCATCGGACAGATCGACTTCGCCGAACTCTTTCGCGAGTTCCGGCCGGCGGTGGCGATCGTCGACATCGGCCCGCCGTACCCGGAGAACTGGGCGTTCGCCCAGACGCTGGTGAAGCACGTGAACACCTCGCACGTGCCCTTCCTCTGGACGACGACGAACGCACGGGCGCTCACCGAGTTCACAGGGGTCCAGGTGGACGAGCTCGTCCTGAAGCCGTTCGACCTGGAGCACCTCCTCGAGAAGGTGCGGCGCGCGCTCGGAGACCCGGCCGGCGGAGCCAGGCTCCCGCCGCGGGTCGAGCCCGACTGACCGGGGTCCTCGCGCCGCCGGCCGCCTAGGATGATGGCCGGTGCGACCGGGACAGGCCATTCGGAGCGTGCTCGAGGCCGTCGTGATCGCACTCGCGAGCGCCGCGCTGTCTCGACTGGCCCGCCGTGCGCCGGCGCGCGAGGACGGCTGGCGCAGCCTCGAGCCGAGCGGCCTTCACTGGACGCGCCTGATCTTCGCCGGAGCCCTTCTTCTGTTCCTCCTCTACGTTCGAGTGTTCGTTGGATCGGCCCGCC
>CAZDSB010000603.1:0-3346 GCA_964507515.1 uncultured Myxococcaceae bacterium | reverse complement strand
CCGATGTCCGCCGAGGAGACGAGCGCTCCGCCGGCGGTCGTTCCGTTGAACGTCGAGACTCCGGGGATGGCTCCGTCGTACCCCACCAGCCGGGTGCCGCCGGGGGCGTCTGGCGAGCTGATCTCGTCCACGAAGAACAGGCTGACGACGTTCCCGGGAAGCGCGAGGGTGAGGAGCTGCCGGTAGTCGCTGCACGGATCCGCGGCCAGCGCTTCGTCGACCGGCACGGAGGACCAGCGAGACCGGGCCCACGCGGGCACGTCGTAGTAGGTGACGCTCTGGACGCAGATGCCCGCCCGGGCGAGGTCGGTGCTGATCCGCTGAAGCATGCGGCGGAAGCTGGGATCGTTCACAGCGCTCGCCGCGGTCAGGGTGTCGCTCACCAGGTAGATCGCGAGGTCGAGGGCGCCCCGTGCAGGGATTCCCCCGGAGCGGGTGAGCACGGTGACGTCGTAGTGGTTGTCGGTCGATCCGGAATCCGGATCCCCGCATCCGAGCGTCGCGCACTCGTGCAGCAGGTCGCTCACCGTCAGGCTCCAGTTCCCCGGTGTGAGCCCCTGCGCCGCCGTGCGCAGCCCTGCCGTGCCGTTGGGAAAGGTGACTGCCGCCGTCACCGGCGAGATGGGCGCCCAGGTGAGCGTTCGATCGGAGGGCGAAAGGTCGAAGGACGTCGGGTAGTCGAAGAAGGTGCCGTCGGGAGCGGCGATCGGCGTGGGGAGGGGAGAGTTCGGAAAGACGAGCCCGAACGCATTCACCTGATGGACGTTGGCCGCTTGCCCCTGCGAGACGACGGTGAAGCTCGTCGTGCCCGCCGGGAGCTGGAATTGCAGCGTCTCACCGACCTGGTGGGCGCCGAGCGAGAGCGTCGAGCCGATGGCCGGCAGGACGGGCGCATAGGTGCTCTGGACGATCGGCTGCACGCATGCGGTGAGCTCGGAGGCGGCGATGGTCCCGCCGTTGTTCGCCGCAGGCTGGTTGGGACAGCTCACCCCGGTGGCAGGAGTGGCGGCCGGCGCCATGCAGACCTGTCCGGCGTTCCCGGCGGTTCCACAGACCAGCCCGGTGGGGCAGCCGTTCCCGGAGGCGCAGGAGGGAAGGCAGAACTCCCCGGTGGACAGCTGGACGCAGCTACTGCCCGAGGCACAACCGGTGCCGTGCGAGCAGGAGGCGGTGCACAGCCCGCCCGGGAAGTCCGCGTTGTCGACGCAGGTCATGCCAGCGGCGCAGCCGGGGGTACAGGTGGCCGAGCCGTGGTCGGACGCGCTCCCGCTGCACGCGAGCCCCACCGCCGCGAGCACGACCAGGAAGGACGACGGGGGAATCCGCACCGGCGCGCGAGCGTAGCAGGCGAGCCACGGACCGGGCTCAGGGCACCCGGCGGGCAGGTGCGCCGCGCGATGCACCCCACGGCTGGGCGGGGGTCCACGAGACCTGTCCATCGATCCCCCACCCCACCCGCTGCACCTGCCCGCGGCCCCACTCCATCCACAGGAGCGAGCCCTCGGGGTTGGCGGCCTCGTCGAGGCAGGCGACACGGGTCTGCACGGCGCCGCCGTGGTGGAGCGTCGCGGCGAACTGCTCGTGCGAGTGCCCGCACAGAAGCCACTGCGGCTGGACCTCGTCGACGAGGGCACGGGTCAAGGGATTGCCCATCCACGGGCGGACGGGCTTCCCCGGCGTGCGGGCGAAGAGACCGCGGGGCCACTCGTGGGTGAGAAGCAGATCGAGCCTTCTCTCGGCGCGCAGCCGGTCCACCTCGAAGCGGCGGAAGTAGCCCGCCTGCTTGCGGGTCGCCGCCGTCGTGGGCGCCTGGAGCGGGGTCTCGAGCCACTTGGGCGCGTAGATTCCCGAGAGCCATCCGACGCGGATCCCGGCGATGCTCGCCGTCCCCACCCTGCCGAGGTAGTGGACCCCCGGTGCGACGTCGCCGCCCTCGGGGAGCGGGTGCAGGCCCTCGAAGTCCTCGTTGTTGCCCCCGATGAAGTGGAACGGGCGCGTCATCCGCGACTCGCCCTGGGCGAAGACGGCGAACTCGGCCGGCATGGTCCGCTTGGCCGCCTTGCGCCGGTGATCGTCGGCCGTGGCGAAGGCTTCGACGTCGCCCACGGCGAGGACCGCGTCGATGGGGCGGCCGAGCGCGCGCTCGAGCGCGTCCAGCCAGGTCCCCACCCGGTGGAACCTCCCGTGGATGTCGCCCACCCCCACGATGAGAGCGGTGTCGCTCATGGCCCGTGCCCTCGGCTCGGGCCTGGTGTTAACAAGGTTGGCTGCGCATGTCCGAGCCCGACGTCATCTCCATCCGGGGCGCCTCCGAGCACAACCTCAAGTCCGTCTCGCTGGACGTCCCCAAGAAGGCGCTGGTCGTCTTCAGCGGGGTGAGCGGGAGCGGGAAGAGCTCGCTCGCCTTTGACACGCTCTACGCCGAGGGACAGCGCAGGTACGTGGAGAGCCTGTCGGCGTACGCCCGGCAGTTCCTCGGGCAGATGGAGAAGCCGAAGTACGAGACGCTCCGCGGGCTGTCGCCGACGATCTCCATCGAGCAGAAGGCGGCGAGCAACAACCCGCGCTCCACGGTGGGGACGGTGACGGAGGTCCACGACTACCTGCGCGTGCTCTACGCGTCCATCGGCGTGCAGCACTGCTGGAAGTGCGGGCGCAGGGTGGGCCGGCAGTCGGCCCAGCAGATCGTCGAGGAGATTCTCCGGATGCCGTCGGGGACGAAGCTGATGCTGCTCGCTCCCCTGGTCCAGGAGCGGAAGGGCGAGCATCGAGATCTCCTATCGGACGCGCAGAAGCGCGGGTTCGCACGCGCTCGGATCGACGGCCGGGTCCGCGGCCTCGAGGAGCCCATCACCCTCGACAAGAAGGCCAAGCACAGCATCGAGGTGGTGGTGGACCGGCTGGTCCTCAAGCCCGAGCTTCGGTCGCGACTGACGGACTCGGTCGAGACGGCGCTCCGTGAGGGCAAGGGCGTCCTGCTGCTCACCGACGAGAGCGGTGGGGACGCGCGGGTGATGAGCGAGCTGAATGCCTGTCACCACTGCGGACTGTCCTTCGGCGAGCTGACGCCGGCGCACTTCAGCTTCAACAACCCGCTGGGGATGTGCCCGGATTGCAACGGGCTCGGGACCAAGCCGGAGATGGATCCGGACCTCATCGTGCCGGATGGCTCACGGACCATCCGCGAGGGCGCGGTGGAGCCGTGGAGCAGCGGGATGGTCCGCGGCGAGGGGTGGACCGCCGAATTCGTCGAGCAGCTGGCAAAGGCGTTCGACATCGATCTGGACGTGCCGTGGTCGAAGCTGAGCAAGCGCGAGCGAGACATCGTGCTCTACGGCACGGGCGG
>CAZDSB010000602.1:0-5670 GCA_964507515.1 uncultured Myxococcaceae bacterium | reverse complement strand
AGGTCTTTCCGGCCGGTGCAGCGTGATGTTCCGCGGCGTGTTCCATCGATCAGGCTCCGGTGACCACGGTGACGGGGGCAGGGCGGTGCTGGAGCTCCTCGTTGAGCTCCTTCACCTCGCTCACTGCGACCGCGGGGATGAACTTGAGGAAGAGGAGGAACAGGGTGCTGAAGAAGCCGATGGTTCCCAGGAACAGGGTGATGTCCACCCAGGTCGGGTAGTACATGTCCCAGGAAGCCGGCAGGAAGTCGCGATGGAGCGACGTGACGATGATGACGAACCGCTCACACCACATTCCGATGTTCACGAAGATGCTGGCGATGAACATCAGCGGGATGTTCGTGCGCGCCCACTTGAACCAGAAGATCTGGGGCGTCAGCACGTTGCAGAACAGCATCAGGTAGTACACGCCGCGGTACGGCCCCGTCGCCCGGTTGAAGAACACGAACCACTCGAACTGGTTCCCCGAGTACCAGGCGATGAAGTGCTCCATCAGGTACCCGTAGGAGACGATCATCCCCGTGGCGAGGATGATCTTGTTCATGTTCTCCAGATGCCTCATCGTGATGACGTGCTTCAGGCCCAGGAAGTGCCGGGCGGGCACCATCCAGGACATCACCATCGCGAAGCCGGAGAAGACGGCGCCGGCCACGAAGTAGGGCGGGAAGATCGTGGTGTGCCAGCCCGGGATGAGCGACACCGCGAAGTCGAAGGACACGATGGTGTGGACGCTCAGCACCAGCGGCGTCGAGAGGCCGGCCAGCAACAGGTAGCCGACCTTGTAGTTGTGCCAGTGGCGTCCCGAGCCGCGCCAGCCGAGCGAGAAGACGCCGTAGATCTTCCGCTGGATGGGGCTCTTGCTGGCGTCGCGCAGCGAGGCCAGGTCGGGGATGAGGCCCAGGTACCAGAAGAGCAGCGAGACGGTGAAGTAGGTCGAGACCGCGAACACGTCCCAGATGAGCGGGCTCTTGAACTGCGGCCACATCTCCAGGGTGCTCGGGTAGGGGAACATGAAGTAGGCGAACCACGGCCGCCCGGTGTGAAGCAGCGGGAAGAGGCCCGCGCACATCACCGCGAAGATCGTCATCGCCTCGCTGAAGCGGTTGATGGCCGTCCGCCAGCGCTGCTGGAAGAGGAAGAGGATGGCGCTGATCAGCGTCCCGGCGTGGCCGATGCCGATCCACCAGACGAAGTTGGTGATGTCGAAGGCCCAGCCGACCGGGACGTTGTTGCCCCAGGCGCCGATGCCCTCCACCAGCGTGACGGTGATGGCCAGGACGAGCGCGCCGGACCCGGCCATCGCGATGGTGAAGGCCAGGAGCCAGCCCTTGTCGGGTCGGGCCCAGACGTGCGCGAGGAGGTTCCCGGTGAGGGTGGTGTTGTCCTGCTTGCCCACCAGCAGCGGGTAGGAGTCGAGCGCGTCGGCGGCGCTGGAGGCAGCGGCGTGTTCGGCGGCGGCCATCAGCCCAGCTCCGGGTTCGGGTTCTTGATCTTGGTCAGGTACACGGTTCGAGGCCGGGTGTTCAGCTCGTGGAGCACGTCGAAGCGCCGCGGGTCGGCGTGGCGCTGGCTGACCTGGGTCTTCGGATCGTGGAGCGAGCCGAAGGTCAGGGCATTCGTCGGACAGACTTGCTGGCAGGCCGTCTTGAGCTCGCCGTCACCGATGGCCCGGTTCTCGATCCGGGCGGAGATGCGCGTCCGTTCGATGCGCTGCACGCAGTAGGTGCACTTCTCCATCACGCCGCGGGCCCGGACCGTGACGTCCGGGTTCATCAGCATCTTCTCCACCTGGGTCTTGTCCTGCGTCCAGTGGAGGTAGTTGAAGTGACGGACCTTGTACGGGCAGTTGTTCGAGCAGTACCGGGTGCCGATGCACCGGTTGTAGACCATGTCGTTGAGGCCCTCGTCCGAGTGGACGGTGGCGTTCACCGGGCAGACGTACTCGCACGGCGCGGTCTCGCAGTGCTGGCAGAACATCGGCTGGTTCACCATCTCCGGTGACTCCGCCGGGCCCGAGTAGTACCGGTCCATGCGGATCCACTGCATCTCGCGTCCGCGGCCGACCTGGTACTTGCCCACCACCGGGATGTTGTTCTCCGCCTGGCAGGCGATGACGCACGCGCTGCATCCGGTGCAGCGGCTCATGTCCACCGACATCGCCCACTTGTACTGCTGCTTCGAGTACGCGATCCCCGGCTGCACCGACGGGAGGAGCCCCCCCTCCAGCTTCTTGCCATCCTCCTTCTCCGGAGGACGGAGGTCGGGCGCCTCGGGGTGCTTCTCGAACTCCTCGACGGTCTGCATGAGCGCGATGGGCCGCCCTTCGGTGACGTTGTGCACCTGGGTCGTGCAGATCGTGTACTTGCGGCCGGTCTTCTTCAGCTCGAGGCCGGTCGCGAACCACGGCGCGGCGGCGGTGCGGAGCGGATACACGTCGTGGCCCACCACGACCGGTTCGTCCGCGTCCTTCACGCCGAGGGTGTTCTGCTTGCGCCCGTAGCCGAAGGAGACGCTCACCGCGTCGTCGGCGTGGCCAGGCTGCACCCAGGCGGGCACCTCCACCGAGCGCCCGGCGACGGTGAGGAGGACGAGGTCGCCGTTCGTGAGGTCCATCTTCTTCGCCAGCCCGGGGCCGACCTGCGCCACGTTGTCCCAGGTCACCTTCGTGATCGGGTCCGGCAGCTCCTGGAGCCAGCTGTTCAGCGAGTAGCGCCCGTCCAGGATCTTGTAGTCGTGGACCAGGTCCAGCTCGAGTCCGGCCGGGGCGGGCCTGGCCTGTCCCGCGGCCGCACGGACGCGGTCGGTCTGCAGCGACGGGGTGACCGCGGCGCTCGCGGTGCCGGGCACCACCCCGTTCGCCAGCCACACCTCCCACTCGGTGTCGAAGTCGGTCTTCGCCCGCGAGGCGTGGAGCGCCTTTAGCCGCTCGTAGGGCCTGGCCTCGTCGGTCAGGAACGCTCCCAGCAGCTCGGCCTCGGAGATGCCTCCGAACAGCGGCTGGATGAGCGGCTGCACGATGGAGACGGTGCCCTCGCGGGAGCGAGCGTCGCCCCAGCTCTCGAACGGGTGCGCCAGGGGGAGGAACCAGTTCACCAGCCGCGACGTCTCGTCGTCGTGCAGCCCGAGGTAGACCGCGTTGGGGACCTTCCCGAGGAGCGTGGGCAGGTCTACGTCGCCGGGGGAGGTGAACACCGGGTTCCAAGCGGTGATGACCAGCGTGTCCACCTTGCCGGCCCGCAGGTCGTCCACGAGAGACTGCCAGCTCGAGCGGCCGGTGGCGGTGTCCAGCACCGCGGGCTCGGTGAAGGTGACCGTGGTGCCGACGGCGCCGAGGGCCGCGTTGATCGCGTGCGCCACGGCGTGGGTGAGCGCGCTCTGCCGCTCGCCGGGAATGACCAGCGCCGCGCCCCGCTTGCCCGCAAGATCCTTCGCGACGGCCGCCACGAACTTCGCCGCGTCTCCGCCGAGCGGAGCAGGGCTCCGGTAACCGGAGAGCGCGGGGAGCGTCTTGCCCAGCTCGGCGGCCAGGGAGAGCGCGAAGCCCTCGATGTCTGCGCTGCGGAGCTTGAGCCGGTGGTCCGCCATGCCCCCGGTGATGCTGAAGCGCGGCTCGACCACGTAGAGCCGGTTCATGCCCCTGGGGTGGTTCGGCTCGCGGCGATTGGCGAATCCGAGGTTCAGGTCGACGGTGTCGTTCCGGGCCTCGAGGAAGTCGGCGTCCAGGGAGACCAGGACGTCCGCCTTCTCCACGACGTAGTGGGGCTCGAGCGGCTTTCCGAACGCCAGCGCGGTGCCGTCGTACACCGAGTCCCGTGGCGTGGCGCTCCAGGCGTGAAAGCGCGCCTTCGGAAAGCGCTGGGCGATGGCTTGCCGGAGCGACCCGAGGAGGGGCGAGCTGCTCGGGCCGGAGAGGAACCGGAGCCCGGCGCCCCCGTTCTTCTCCCAGGCAGCGGCCCGGAGGCGCACCGACTCGCGGAAGCCGCGCCAGCTGCGGCCGGCGCCGCGCTCCTTCAGCACGCGGGCGCGGAACGGATCGTAGAGGCTGGCGAGCTCGGCCTGGACCTGGGGTCCGGTGGTTCCGCGGGAGACCGGATGGGTGGGGTTCCCCTCCACCTTCACCGGGCGCCCCTCCCAGCTGGTGGCGAGGATGCCGAGGCCGATCCCGTCCTGGTCCACCGCGGTCGCGTAGTGGAACGGGTTGCCGGGCACCACTCCTTCCGGGGTCTTGGTGTAGGCGAGGATCTTCTCCACCGGCTTCTCGGTGCAGGCCGTGAGGCCGGCGAGGGCCACCGAGGCGCCCATCAGCTGCAGGAAGTCGCGCCGGGCGAATCCCTTCGGGGCATCGAAGGCGCCCGGGGGGAACTCCTGGTCACGATGGGGAAGCGCGCTGTCGCCGTGGAGCTGCTCCTCCACGCTCCGCCAGTAGCTGCGTCCGTAGCCATGCTCGGCTCCGGGGGTGCGCCCGGGCGCGAAGCTGGCCTCGTCCGGGAGCTCGACCGCCGGCGGGTCGACGGGGGCGCTCGTGCCGAGGACGGGGAGCGGGAACCGTGGAGTGGTCATCGGTGGCATGCGTCGCAGGAGGTCCGGGTGTGGACGTTGTACTGCTGGGCCAGCTGAGCCCCGAGCTTCTGCCGGTCGACGCCGGGGGCGGGCTGCCAGGTCATGCTGGTCATGAACTCCACCGGGCGGAGCTGGGCCTCGGGATTGCGATGGCAGTCCACGCACCAGCCCATCGAGAGTGGCGCCTGCTGGTTGATGAGCGCCATCTGATCCACCCGGCCGTGGCAGGTGACGCAGCCGACGCCCTTGTTCACGTGGATCGCGTGGTTGAAGTAGACGAAGTCCGGGAGGTTGTGGACCGAGTTCCAGGGGATGGGCCGGTCCTTGAAGTAGTACTCGCGGACGAGGCCCAGGAGCGGGCTCTTGTTCCAGATCTGCGCGTGGCAGCTCATGCAGATCGTGGTCGAGGGCAGGCCGGGATACGGGCTCTTCTCCACCGTGGAGTGGCAGTAGCGGCAATCGATGCCGTCGTCGCCGACATGGTGCCGGTGGTCGAACTCGATGGGCTGGACGATGTCGCGATCCTGCTTCGTCCCCCAGGTCGACCGGACGACGATCATCAGCCCTGCGATCGCGACGGCGGGGAGGGCGAGGAGGATCACTCCGCTGAGGCGTGAGACCGTATTCGTCCAGCGTGGGAAGAGGGGCATCTCGTTGCCTGGCAATCGTGGGGAGAGCGCGGAATCTGCGGGGCGCGTTCTACGGAACGACAGGCCAACCTTCAATCTCTAAGTCACGGTGATCCCTCGAACCGGTGTTCATCGAAGCCTGTAGGCAGGCTTGAGGTTCGTCGGTCGGCGCAGCCGTCCGTCGCCGGCGCAGTCTCCCTGGGAGGCGCCGACGATGAGGTGCGCTCATCGAACGCACGCGGAGTATTCCCTCGACGACTGACACGAGGGACTCCCGTCCAAGAGCGCGGAACGTCTCGGGTGGTGGCCCTTCGTGTGGGCCGCCCCGGAGGCCGTCGCCTGAAGGTCGAGAACCTCACGAAAGGCTCCTCCATGTCGGTCCATCGCTGGCTCATGTCCCTGTCGTTGCTGTGTCTGGCCCTCGCCTGTGGGGGAGGCTCCGGGAACAACGGAGGCGGCGGAAACAACCCCTCGCTGTCCA
>CAZDSB010000601.1:0-7324 GCA_964507515.1 uncultured Myxococcaceae bacterium | reverse complement strand
GGCGGTGGACCTGGACGCCGTGGAGTGGGCGCGGGAGGCCGAGCGGCGCGGAGCCGGGGAGATCCTCCTCACCAGCATCGACCGCGACGGCGTCCGGACGGGCTACGACCTGGAGCTCACCCGCGCGGTGACGAGGGCGGTACACGTGCCGGTGGTGGCGTCCGGCGGCGCGGGCGAGGCCGAGCACCTCCGCGCGGTGCTGCAGGACGCCCGAGCGGACGCGGCGCTGGTGGCGGGAATCCTTCATGACGGGACGACGACGGTGCGGGCGCTGAAGCAGGCGCTCTCGGCATCCGGCGTTCCGGTACGGGGCGAGGCGTGATGAGAGAGGCACGGTCCTGGATGGACGCGGCGGAGGCCGTGGCCCGGGTCGCCGGCGACGTGGCGCTGCGCCACTACCACCGCGGGGTCACCGTCGAGACGAAGGGAGACGGCACGCCGGTCTCGGTCGCCGACCGCCAGGCCGAGGAGGCCGCGCGGGCCTGGCTCGAGAAGCACTGCCCCGAGGACGGCATCCTCGGCGAGGAGCTCGGCAGCACGCGGCCCGAGGCCAGGCGGCGGTGGATCCTGGACCCCATCGACGGGACCAAGAGCTTCGTGCGCCGGGTGCCGCTGTGGGGGACGCTCGTTGCGCTGGCGGAGGGCGAGAAGGTCCTCGCCGGTGCGGCGTACTTCCCCGCGGTCGACGAGATCCTCGTGGCGGCCGAGGGAGCCGGCTGCCTGTGGAACGGGAAGCCTGCGCGGGTCTCCACTGTCTCGCGGCTGTCCGACGCGGTCGTGCTGACGACCGACGCGCGGATGGGCGCACCCGCGCAGGTTGCCGGGCTCGACACGCTGTGCTCGCGCGCCGGCCACGTCCGGACCTGGGGCGACTGCTACGGCTATCTGCTCGTCGCGACCGGCCGCGCGGAGGTGATGACCGATGCGGTGATGGCGCCGTGGGACTCGGCGGCGCTGCAGCCGATCATCGAGGAGGCGGGCGGGGTGTTCACCGACTGGAGCGGCCGGCGGACCGCGTTCGGCGGGAGCTCGGTGGCGAGCAACGCTGCGCTCGCGGCGGAGGTCCGCGCGGCGCTCGGAGGCCCGAGATGACGCTCGACTTCGAGAAGGGTGGCGGCCGGGTGACGGTCGTCACGCGGGATGCTCGGACCGGGGCGCTGCTGATGGTGGCCCACGCCGACCGGGAGGCGATCGCCCGGACCGAGGCGACCGGCGAGATGCACTACACGTCGCGGACCCGCGGCCTGTGGCGGAAGGGCGAGACCAGCGGGAACGTCCAGAAGGTCGTCCGGCTGACGGCGGATTGCGACGCGGATGCGGTGCTCGCTGACGTGATCCCCGCCGGCCCGGCCTGCCACGACGGGACGGTGTCCTGCTTCCGGGAAGCAGGGGAGGGCTCCGGAGCGTTCGCGCGGCTCGACGCGGTGGTGCGGGCGCGTGCGGAGGGCGGTGAGGACACGAGCTACACCCGGAAGCTCCTGGCGGACCGGAACCTGCGTCTGAAGAAGCTCGGCGAGGAGATGGCGGAGCTCGTGATCGCCTGCGCGGATGGCGATGGGCGGCGCGCGACCGAGGAGGCCGCGGACGTCGTGTACCACCTGACGGTGGCGCTGCGGGCGCTCGGGGTCGGACTGGGCGAGGTCGCTGCGACGCTCGACGGCCGGGCTCGCTGAAGGTCTCCTCCTCGAGCTGGAGGCTCTTCTCGGCGTACGGATCTTCACTGGCGCCGTCCCGTGGTCGTCGTCTGGCTCGTCTCGGCGTGGGCCGCCCTCGAGATGCTCTGGCTCCAGCGACCCGAGCTCCGTACGGTCGTTCTCGAGTAGCTGCAGGCCGGACGCCAGCCGCGTCGTCCGCAGGCGATTCCCTGAGCAGTGTCGAGGCGCATCCGGTGAGCTGTGCCCGTTCGTACACCCCCGGAGAGCGACCGCGCTTGCGCGAGGCCCCCGCCCTCTGAAAGAACCGGCCGCCCGTGACGCACCAGGAGTTCCTCGACCAGGTCGACGCGTACGCCCTCGGCGCTCTCGAGCCGACGGAGGCCCGTGTCCTCGAGCAGCACCTCGCGAGCGAGGGGCCACACCCCCTCTGCGAAGCCGCTCTCGCCCGCGCGCGCGAGACCGTTGCCACGGTCGCCGCAGATCTCGAACCCGTGGCCCCGCCTCCCAGCGTCTGGGCGGGCATCGCGCGCGGCATCGCGCAGGGGCAGGAGCCTGCCCCGCGCACGTCGGCCCCGCCCGAGCCGGGCCCGCCGCCGCGGAAGCGAGAGCCCGTCCGGGCCTTCCGCCGCGTCCCCGCGTGGGCGTACGGCATCGCCGCCGCCGCGGTCCTGACCCTCATCGTCGCCGGGGTCCAGGTTCGTGACGCCCGCCGCTCGGCCGCGCTGGCCAGCGCCGGCGCTGCCGAGTGCGCCCGTGAGCTCGCGGACCTGCGAATCGACGCACTCCGGAAGGAGGATGCGCTTCAGCTGCTGCTCGAGCGGGGCACCCAGCTGGTCTCGCTCAAGGGGACTCCCGAAGCGCAGGGCCCGCTGGCCCAGAGCTCGGGTGTCGTGATCTTCAATCCGCGTGGACGTGCCCTGTTCCTCGGGAAGAGCTTCCCGGGCCAGCCCACACGCGACTACGAGCTCTGGCTCATCCGAGGCGACAAGGCTGTCGCCGCGGGAATTCTGCCCACCACTCCGGACGGACGGGTGTTCGCGGATGTCCGACCGGAGCTGCTGACGGGAGCGCGGCCCGCGGCCTTCGCGGTCTCCATCGAGAAGAAGGGCGGTACGGACGTCCCGACGCGGGTCATCTTCATGGGAGCCGTCCCTCCGCCATGACCCGCCCGCCCGAGGACGGAACAGTGCTCGAGTCGGTCCGGCGCGGGGACGCGCGCGCCCTCGAGGAGCTCTATCGCCGCCACTCCCCGAGGCTCTACGCGCTGCTGCTCCGCATGCTCCGCGAGACCGCCGATGCCGAGGAGATCCTCCAGGAGACCTTCCTCGACGCCTGGAGGCGTGCGGCCGAGTACGCGGCCTCTCGCGGCTCGGTCGAGGCCTGGCTCATCACCATCGCCCGGAGCCGCGCCATCGACCGCATCCGTAACCGCGGTGCACGTCTGCGGCTGGTGAAGCAGAGCGAGCAGCTCGCCTCCGCCGAGCCTCCTCGCCCGGAGCCCCCGGACGTCCACGCGGAAACTCGACTCCGCCGCGCCCTCGGCACGCTCCCGCCGGAGCAGCGCCGCGCCCTCGAGCTCGCCTACTGGGACGGGCTCTCGCAGAGCGAGATCTCCCGCGAGACCGGCGACCCGCTCGGCACGGTGAAGACCCGGGTCCGCCTCGGATTGCAGCGCCTCGCCGAGCTCCTGGCCGTCTAGGAAATCCGGATCCAGACCTCGTCCGTAGGTGGGGGAGCTGAACGACCCACCAACGGAGGAGACTGGATGCAACGCCTTGGCTTCCCGCGGGCCCTCTGGCTCGCTGCCGCGCTCGTCACGGTGAGGGCGCTCGCCGCCGATCACCAGGACGGCGCGGCCGTGCTCACCGACCCCGCCACCGACATCAACGACGTCTTCGCCTGGACCTCGCCCGACGGGACCAAGCTGAACCTGGTCATGGACGTCTTCCCGGCCGCGACGACCGCTGCCCGTTTCTCGAACGTCGCTCAGTACGTGTTTCACACCACCAGCAGCACCGCCTACGGGATGGCGGCGGCCGCGAGTGAGGACATCCTCTGTACCTTCGATACTTCCCAGGTCATCAGCTGCTGGGGTGGTGGCGAGTACGTCCACGGGGACGCGAGCAACACCGCGGGCATCACCAGCACCAGCGGCAAGCTCCGTGTCTTCGCGGGCGTCCGCGACGACCCGTTCTTCTTCAACCTCGATGGGTTCAAGGCGACGGCCAGTGCGGTGCACGGCGCGGCCGGCTCGCTGACGTTCGACCCGGCAGGGTGCCCGGCGCTGGACGCGCAGACGTCGAACGCGCTCGTGACCCAGCTGATGAGCGCTCCTGGTGGAGGCGCGCCGTCTGACCACTTCAAGGGGCTCAACACGCTCGCCATCGTGATTCAGATCGACAAGTCGCTCGTCACGAAGGGCGGGTCCACCGTCGGCGTCTGGGCAAGCACCAACAAGTGAGGACCACGCTCATGTTCAGGATCTCGTCCCTCGGTCTCGTCGCAGCGCTCCTCGTCGGCTGCGGCAGCGACAACAACAACGGCGGCAACAACACGCCGCCTCCCAAGCCCGCGCTGGGCGCCACGCAGATCGACCGGATGGGTCGGGCGGGCGTGAACACGGCCTTGACCGATCCCTTCGACATCGTCGCCGGGATGACGCCCAACCAGGTCAAGGACAGCTACAACCTGCTCTCCGATCCCTCGACCTGGTCCGGTCACTTCAAGGGAAACATTGCGACGAACCTGGCGATCCTCGATTCATTGGACACGGTCTGCGGGAACCAGCTGCTCGCCGGGGCCTCCGCCGTCGCCGGGCGGTACGACACCCTGGCCAGCGTACTCGTCGACGACCGGCTCTACGTCCGCACCGACAAGACGACCTGCATGACCTACCTCGGGGTCGAGGCGAACGCGGTCGGCGTGACCAACGACGACTGCGGAGGACGGACGCCGCTCTACAACACGATCGACGTCACCTACTCCGCGCTCGCCATCGGTCAGTTCTCGGGCGTCACCAACGGGTTCACCTCCGACTCCGAGGGGAACCCGAACGCGACGACCTTCCCGTTCCTCGGCACCCCGAACTGAACGTGGGACGCCGCGCTGCCCTCATCCTCCTCGCCGGTGCGCTCGCCTGCAGCCGCGGCCCGGCGCGCACGTCCGGACATGGGGAACCGTTGACGACCGACGGACGCCTCGCCCGGTCGAACCTCGATGCGATGATCTCCAGTCACGAGGGGATGGTGAGGAGAGAGCCGGGGTGGGGCGGCGCGCGGCTCTCGCTGGTGACGCTCCTGTTCGCGCGCGGCTCGACCTACGGGCGCATCGAGGATCTCGAGGCGGCCGAGCAGGTTGCCGAGCAAGGCGTCCGCTCCGCTCTACGCAGCCCGGAGGCCTGGCTCGCCCGCGCATCGGCTCGTGCGGGCCTTCATCGGTTCCTCGCGGCGGCGGACGACCTCGAGCGGGCCGAGTCGCTCGGCGCCGAACAGGATTCCGTACGCGCCCAGCGTGCATCCATCGCCCTCGCTCGTGGCGAGACGGACACCGCACTGGAGCTTGCCCGGGCCCGTGCGAGCCGCGAGCCGGGGATGGCCACCTCGAGCGCGCTGGCCGTGGTGCTCTCCGAATCGGGCGATGCGGCCGGGGCGGAGCGCGAGCTGGGTCGCGCCCTGGCGTCCTATCGCGACACGAGCCCGTTCCCGGTCGCCTTCGTGGAGTTCCGGCAGGGCCTTCTCGCCGAGCGCGCCGGCGATCTCCCCCGCGCGGCCGACCGCTACCGCGCGGTGGTCCGGCGCCTTCCGGGCCATGCACAGGCAGCGGTGCACCTCGCCGCGGTGGACATGGCCCGGAACGATCTGGACGGGGCGGCCGCGGCGCTCGCGACGGTGCTCGCCGAGGCGTCGGATCCGGAGATCGCCGCCGCCCGGGCCGAGCTCGCACGCCGGCGCGGCGATCTCGTGACCGCTTCTCGCGAGAGCGAGGCGGCACGCGCCGGATACATCGCCTTGCTAGGTCGTCATCCGGACGCGTTCGCCGATCACGCCGCCCGCTTCTTCCTCGATCGCGATCCGAGACAGGCGCTTCGCTGGGCGACGCACAACCTCCAGGTCCGGCGAACGACGGACGCGTTCGACCTCGCGCTCACCGCCGCGCTCCGCACCGGTGACGCATCGGGATGCCGACTCGCCCACGATGCCTCGACGCTGCCGAGGACCACGCCCCGGCTGCATGCGCTCGAGGCGGAGGCACTCCGCTTCTGTCCGGCCTCACCGGAGGGCGGCGCCACGCTCTGAGCGGCCGGGCGCTTTCGAGCGCCAGCCCCGGGATCTCAGTGGGTCGGGCTGATGAACACCGGATCGGCCAGCACGGACCGCGTGATGCGAGTCACCTTGCCGAAGCGTGCGAGGTAGTCGTCCCTGAGCGCCACCGTCGCCGGCGAGGCCTTGTAGGCATCGATCACCGCGAGACTCTCCGCCCGGTAGTGCAGGACGTAGCGCGCCCATCCGTCGGCCGCCGGCTCCTGGTCCTTCCACCGGGTCACGCCGAGGAAGTTCCCTGCCCGGATGACGGCCGGGACGTGGTCCTGCGTCATCCACTGCGACCAGGCCTTCTCCGCGTCCGGCGCGACCTCGACGGTCACCCGGTAGACGGCGCCGGCACGCCCGCTCACATCCGCTCCGCGAGGTACTCGATGAGGTCGATCTTGGTGACGATGCCGACGACCTGCTCGTGCTCCTTCACCACCGCCACGTTGTCCTGGGCGAAGACCTCGCGGAGACGGTTCAGCGTGGCCTCCGGGCTCACCACGCCCTGCAGGGGCGCGATGAGCGGGTCGATCACGTCGTGGAAGCCCTGCTTCTTGGAGACCAGGGCGTTGAGCAGGTCGTACTCGTGGATCATCCCCACCGTGCCGCCGTGCGGGTCACGCACCGGCATCTGGCTGATGCCGTGCTTGCGCATCTGCTCCACCACCGCATCGATGCGCTGGCCCTTCCCGGCGAAGAGGACGTCCTGCTTGCGCGCGCGGATGAGATCCTTGACCCGGCCGGGCGACTTGTCGTCCACCGCGAAGCCGTTGTCCTTCATCCATTCGTCGTTGAAGAACTTGGTGATGTAGTTGTTGCCCGTATCGGTCAGCACCACCGCGACGACCTTCCCCTTGCCGAGCTCGCGAGCCACCTCCAGCGCGACGTGCACCGCCGAGCCGGAGCTGCCGCCTCCGAAGAGCCCCTCCTCGCGCGCCAGGCGGCGGGCGGCGTTGAAAGACTGCTGGTCGTCCACCTGGCGGATCTCGTCGATGACCGAGAAGTCGAGCGCCTTGCACAGCATGTCCTCGCCGATGCCCTCGACCTTGTAGACGTGGGGCTCGGGCAGCTTCCCGGTCTGGAAGTAGCCCTGGTACACGCTGCCGACCGGATCGACGCCGATGTTGCGAATGGCGGGGTTCTTCTCCTTCAGGAACTTGCCCACGCCGGTCATCGTCCCGCCGGTCCCGAGCCCGGTGACGAACACGTCCAGCCGGCCCTCGAGCTGCTCCCACAGCTCGGGAGCGGTGCTGAGGTAGTGGGCCTCGCCGTTGTCGGTGTTGTGGTACTGGTTCAGATAGAAGCTGCCCGGCGTATCACGGGCGATGCGCTTCGCCGTCTCGTAATAGCTCTGCGGCGAGT
>CAZDSB010000600.1:0-3194 GCA_964507515.1 uncultured Myxococcaceae bacterium | reverse complement strand
AACCCCTCGTCCTTCCACGTGGAAAGCACGCGATCTGCCACTCGGTCATGAGCCACGAGGGCGACGACGCAGCCTCCCCCGCCCGCCCCGGTGAGCTTCGCCCCCAGCGCCCCCGCCCGCCGGAGCGCGTCCACGGCGGTGTCGAGCGCGGGCGAGCTGACCCCGGCGGCCGCGAGCAGGCCGTGGTTGACGTTCATTGCGTCACCGAGCGATTCGAGATCTCCGTCCTCGAGCGAGGCGGTTCCCTCCAGCGCGAGCTGGCCCATCTCCTTGAACAGCCTGCCGTAGCGCACCGGCCACCGGGCGGCGCGGCGGCGGAGGCCGGCCACCGTCTCCTGCGTTCCCCGGCGCGGGCCCACCAGCGCGAGGACCAGCGTCGCCCGCGCGCCGATGCGGACCTGCCGCACCCGTCCGGGGCGCCCAGGACGGGCTGGATCGGCCCGGCGGTAGAGCAGTGGCGCAGCGTGCGCGCTCACGGTGTGGTCCACCCCCGACGGCGTCCCGTGGAACGCCTCCTCCATGCGGAGCGCGAGCGCGAGCACCCTCGACGGGGTGGCCCGCCTCCCCGAGGCGCCGAGGAGCAGGCGCGAGACCGCGACGGCGAGCGCCGCCGAGCTCCCCAGCCCCATCGAGACCGGCAGGGTGGACGACAGGGCGATGCGCACCGGAGGCCGCCCGGTGGCGGAGGCGACCGCGTCGAAGGCCGCGTCCAGCATCCGCCGCTGCGGAGCCGTGAGCTCGGGGAGACCGGCCAGCTCGCAGCGGTCTGCGGGTGTCCCCCGCGCGGTGACGCCGAGCGACAGCGGGACGGCGAGCGCCGGGTGCCCGTACACGACGGCGTGCTCCCCGAGGAGGATGACCTTCCCTGGACCGAACGCCTCCGGGTGGGTGTCCCGGTGCGGCGCTCCGGCCGGCGTGGCGGCGCGGCGCGCGGGGCGAACCGCGGAGGTCACGACCGCTCGGGCAGCCCGTGCGCGTCGGCGGGGCCGAGCGAGGCGAGGATCTCCCGAGCCTTGTCCACCTTCACCGTGCCGCTCTTCACCAGAAGGTGCGCGACCTTCTCCACGTGGTCCCCGCGGGCGCCGGCGGTCACCGCCACGCAGCGGGCGTGCAGCGCCATGTGGCCCTTCTGGATTCCCACCGAGCCGAGCGCGCGGATCGCCGCGAAGTTCTGCGCGAGGCCCACCGCGGCGAACACCATGCTCATCTCGCGCGCGCCGTGAGTCCCCATCAGCCGGAGGCTCAGCTGCACGCCGGGGTGGATCTTGATCGGTCCACCGACGGTTCCGAGCGCGAGCGGCAGCTCGATGCGGCCCACCAGGTGCGCGTCCTCGACGTACCACTGCGACAGCGGGCGGTACTGCCCGTCGCGGCAGGCGAACGCGTGCGCCCCGGCCTCGATCGCCCGCCAGTCCTGACCGGTCGCGATGGCCACGGCGTCGATGCCGTTCATGATGCCCTTGTTGTGCGTGGCGGCCCGGTAGGGGTCCGCGCGCGCGAAGCGGCTCGCCTGGCTGATGCCCTCGGCGATGTCGGGGCCGCTCATGTCGAAGTCCGCCAGCGCCCCGAGAGGGATCTGGCAGCTGGCCCGGGCCAGCCGCTTGTCGGCGAGGTTGCTGAGGATGCGGAGGTAGACGTGGCCGCCGGTGATCTGCTCGATGAGCGGCGCCACGCCCTCGGCCATCGTGTTGATCAGGTTGGCACCCATGGCCTCCTGGGTGTCGATCACCAGGTGCACGACGAGCAGTGGCTCACCCCTGCTGCCCTCCGGCGCCGGCAGCAGCCGGACCTCGACGTCGCGCGCTCCGCCGCCGCGGCGCTGCATCGAGGGATGGAAGCTGTTGGCCAGCGCGAGGATCTGCTCTTTGTGGGCGCGGATCTTCTCGGCGGCGATGGTGGGATCGCCGTAGCGGGTGACCTGCACCTGGCCGAGCATGAGCGGCTCGTCGGCGTCGGCCGTGAAGCCACCCGCCTCGCGAACGATCTTCGCGGCGAAGGAGACCGCGGCCACCACCGACGGCTCCTCGACCGCCATCGGGACGATGTAGTCCTTGCCGTTCACCTGGAAGTTGAGCCCCAGGCCGAGCGGGAGGGAGAACGTCCCCACCGCGTTCTCGATCATGGTGTTCGCCGTCCCCAGCGGCAGCGTCTCCGCGCTGCGGAGGAGCTCCAGGTCCTCGCTGGAGAGCCCGTGACGCCGTGCCAGCTCGGCGAGGCGCTGCTCCAGCGTCAGCTTGTGGAACCCCGGAAAGCGCGAGGACGGCTTGCCCTCGGCGTCGGAGTCCACCCGCAGAACTGCCCCCGTTCCCTGTTTCACAGCGACTCCATCCAGTCCTTCAGCGGAGCCGTCACCACCCGCGGGCTTCTCCGCAGGTCGGCCACGGTCCGGCTCGATGTCAACAGCAGCGCTTGCCGCAGCCCTGCGACCACGGTGCGCACTGCCGCGTCGGCGCCGGCCACGCCGCCCGCTTGCTGCGCGCGAAACAGTGGCAGTGCCATCCCTGCCAGATCCGCGCCGATCGCCAGGACCTTCGCTGCGTCCAGGCCGTCTCGAATTCCACCCGAGGCGACGATCTTTACCGACGGGCCCACTGCCCGTCGCACGCTCGCCACCGCGGCCGCCGTGGGAATCCCCCACGAGGAGAACAGGGCACCCAGCTCGGCCATCTGGCCGGAGGCGCGGAGCTGCTCCACCCGCACCCAGCTGGTCCCGCCGAGCCCGCTCACGTCGATGGTGCGGACGCCACAGTCGACCAGTCGCCGCGCCACCGCGGGCGCGATGCCGCAGCCGGTCTCCTTCACCAGGAAACGCTCGCCGAAGGCCGACGCCAGCGCCTGCACCAGGCTGTAGCCGCCGCGAAAGTCACGGTCGCCCTCGGGCTGGCTCAGCTCCTGCGCCGCGTTGAGGTGGAGCGCGAGCCCGTCCGCGTCGATGCCCTCCACGAGCTTCCGCACGCCGGCGACGCCCATGGCGATCGCCTGCTTCAGGCCGATGTTGCCGATGAGGAGCACGTGGGGCGCGACGTCGCGCACATGGAAGGTCCGGGCCAGCTCGGGGTGCTCGGCCATCGCGCGCTGGCTCCCCACGCCGAAGGCCAGCCCGTGCCGCTCCGCAACCTGCGCCAGGTCCCGGTTGACCTCGCGCGCCCGGTCCGTCCCGCCGGTCATGCCGGTGACGAGGAGGGGGGCGCGGA
>CAZDSB010000599.1:0-11992 GCA_964507515.1 uncultured Myxococcaceae bacterium | reverse complement strand
AACCTGGTGCGGCGGGAGGTGCGCCAGCGCTACAAGGCGTCGGCGTTCGGGCTGCTCTGGACGCTCATCAACCCCCTCGTCATGGTGCTGGCGTACTGGTTCGTGTTCACCTACGTGTTTCCCACGAGCTCCAACGACCCGTTCGCGCTTTTCCTGTTCGTGGGCCTTGCGACGTGGGGGGTCTTCATGGGCGGCGCGCAGTCGGCCGCATCGTCCACGCTGCACGGCTCGCTGGCTCCCCACCGCGGTTCGGGGCAGCCTCCGGGTCCTCCCCGAGGAACCCAGGAGGTGCCATGCATCGTCCGCTCCGTCTCTCGCTGCTCGTCGTGCTCCCCGCGGCGCTCTCCCTCGCCGCCGATGGCAAGCCGCCCGCCATGGACGAGCTGCAGGTCGCGCATCTGAAGGACGCCAAGTTTGCCCCGCCGAAGGCGCCGGAGATCCCGCCCGGCGTCATGGGGGCACCCATCGCCAGTGACCCGAACGGCGCGAACGTCGGTTACGCCAAGTTCCCCCCGGGCTACACCTTCCCGATGCACTGGCACTCCTTCCCCGAGTACACCGTGGTCCTCAGCGGGAAGGGCACGTTCACCGTGAACGGGAAGGCCTACGACCTCGAGCCCGGGAGCTACATCGTCATCCCGGCGAAGGCGCACCACATGGCGAAGTGTGGGGCCGGCTCCGAGTGCGTGCTCTTCACCCGCCGCGCCGGCCCGGCCGACTACAACTGGGTGAAGTGACCGCCGCGCAGCAGCGCCTCGGCACGCTCGAGGTCCTCGGGCGTGTCGACGCCGAGGCTCACATGTGAGGTGGGGACGCAGCGGATCCGGATCCCGTTCTCCAGCGCCCGGAGCTGCTCCAGTGACTCGGCGCGCTCGAGCGGCGAGGGCGGGAGCGAGGCCAGCCGGAGCAGCGTCGGACGCCGGTAACCGTAGAGTCCCTGGTGCGCCCAGCGCTTCACCGGCGATCCGTCGCGCGAGAACGGCACGTCGGCGCGCGTGAAGTAGAGCGCATCGGACCGGAGGTCCAGCACCGCCTTCACCACGTTGGGGCTGCTGCGCTCGTCGTCCCGGAGCGGCCGGACGAGCGTCGCCATCTCCACCGCGGGGTCGTCGAAGGCGGCGGCGAGCGCCCGGAGCGCCTCCGGATGCACGAGCGGCTCGTCGCCCTGGACGTTGACCACCACCTCCACCGCCGGTGGCAGGCGCGCCGCCACCTCCGCCACCCGGTCGGTTCCCGAGGGATGATCCGGCCGCGTCCGCTCGACCAGGCCGCCCGTGGCCGACACGGCGTCGGCGATGCGCTCGTCGTCGGTGGCCACTCGCACCTCCGCGAACGCGCCCGAGCGGCGGCAGGCCTCGAGCACGTGCACGACCAGCGGGCGTCCGGCGAGGAGGGCGAGCGGCTTGCCCGGGAAACGGGTCGCGGCCCAGCGGGCGGGGATGACGGCGACGGGCTTCACGCGTGATCTCGCACTGGATTCTCCAACGGCCGGCCGCCGTCACGCCACTTCGTCGCCTGGCAGAGCGCCGTCGCGCCGCTGACTCGCGGGCGGGCACGCGCTATGCCGGGTGCGGCTCGTCGGTCTCGTGGAGGCAGCGGATGCGCGTCGGCAACATCGGCCCCGGCCCGGTGTCGGCTCCTCGGGAGAGCGTCCGCAGCCGGACATCGAGCGCCAGCGAGGAGCCTGGTCGGGCGTGAGCTGCTCTCTCCTCGTCGCGTCCGCCCGTCCAGCACCCGACCCACCGCGGCGGGTTGCCCCCGGTGCCCCGGCGTGCACACCTCGGAGGGTGCCGTCCGCATGAGCCCCGCTCCCTCCGATCGCCCGCCCGGCGCCGTCAGCCCGAAGGAGTTCCGGACCGTGATGGCCGGGCTCCTGCTGGTGCTCACGCTCGCCTCCCTCGATCAGAACATCGTCGCCACGGCGCTTCCCGGGATCGTGAGCGAGCTCGGCGGGCTGGCACACCTCTCCTGGGTGGTGACGGCCTTCCTGGTCGCCTCCACCGCGACCACGCCGCTCTACGGCAAGCTGAGCGACAGCTACGGGCGGCGGGCTCTGTTCTTCGTCGCGGTGGGCATCTTCCTCGCCGGGTCGGCGCTGTGCGGGATCGCGCAGAACATGGGACAGCTCATCGCCTTCCGCGCCGTGCAGGGCCTGGGGGCGGGCGGGCTCATCACGCTGTCGCAGACCACGGTGGGCGACCTGCTCGCGCCGCGAGAGCGCGGGCGCTACCAGGGTCTCTTCACCGCGGTGTTCGCCGCGTGCAGCGTCGCCGGGCCCCTTCTCGGTGGCTTCATCACCGACGCGCTCTCCTGGCGGTGGATCTTCTACATCAACCTCCCCATCGGCGCGGTGGCGCTGGTGCTCATCGCGACGGCGCTCCGCCGCCCCAACCGGGTGGTGCACCATCGGATCGACTTCGCCGGCGCGGCGTTGATGGTCGGCGGGACCGTGTTCGCCATCCTCGTGCTGACGCTCGACACCTCGAGGGACGACTGGAGGCGGCCAGGGACCTGGGTGGAGGCGGCCGCGTCGGTGTTCTGCTTCGCGCTGCTCGTGTGGCGGGAGCGGCACGCCGTGGAGCCCATCCTCCCGCCCCGCCTCTTTCGCGACCGGGTGTTCGTCGTCGGAGCCAGCGTGGTCGGCCTCACCGCGGTCGCGCTGTTCGGGGCGGTCATCTTCCTGCCGCTCTTCTTCCAGCTCGTGCTCGGCGCAGCCGCGTCGAAGGCGGGACTGATGCTCTCGCCGCTGATGGGAGGCGTCATCGTCGCGTCGGTGGTCGGTGGCCGGATGCTCAGCCGCACCGGGCGCTACAAGTTCCTGCCGGTGACCGGGCTGTCGGTCGCGTGTGTGTCCTTCGTTCTCCTGTCCTGGCTGGCGCAGGCGCAGGGCTCGGTGCTCGCGCTGGAGCTCTCGCTGGTGGGACTGGGGCTCGGGCTGGGGCTGGTGATGCCGAACCTGACCACCGCCATCCAGAACGCGGTGGCGCCGCAGGATCTCGGGGTGGCGACCTCCGCGGCGTCGTTCTTCCGTTCGCTCGGCGGTGCGCTGGGGGTGGCGCTCTCCGGCGCATGGATGACCTTGCAGCTGCACCGGCTGCTCCCGCCGCAGAGCGCGTCCCTCGGAAGCGCCGTCGAGAACAGCATCTCTGCCATCTCGGCGCTTCCCGACGCCGAGCGCGCGCTGGTGCTGCACGCCTACCGGCACGCCATCGGCTCGACGTTCCTGCTCGGCGCGGCCGTGGCTGGACTGGGCCTGCTCATCGTGCTGGCGCTGCCCGAGCGGCCGCTCCGGAGCGGCGTCCACCGGCATGTCGAGAAGACGGTGGAGGCCGAGCCGGTCTGACGGTCAGCCGGCCTCCGCCAGCGGATTGCGTGGGGCAGGGCGAGGTTCCTCGATGACGCAAACTGACAAGTCTGTTCATCTTGACACTTCTGTCCTATTTGAGCATCGTCCGCGGACTCCGGAGGTCGGACGATGGTGCTTCTGGCGGAGAGGGACGACGAGGCACGCGAGCAGCTGCTCCGGCTCGTGCGCGCCGCCGGTCACCCGGCCGAGGCCTTCGGCAGCGGCGGCAGTCTCTTGACCCGGCTGTCCTCGCTCCAGGGCCCTTGCTGTGTCGTCAGTGAGATGGAGATCCCGGAGCTGGACCCGCTCCGGGGCGAGCCGGGCGCTCTCGCCCGCGACGTCCCCCTCGCCTTGGTGTTCCTGACCTCGAAGGCAGACGTGCCCAGGGCGGTCCTGGCGTTGAAGCGGGGCGCGATCGACGTTCTGGAGAAGCCCGTCCATCCCGAGCTGCTTCTGGAGGCGATCGGCAGCGGCCTCGCGTGCGCGCGCCGGCTCGCCGACAGCCGCCGGCAGCTCGCCGAGATCGCAGCCCGGTTCGAGTACCTGACCCGGCGCGAACGAGAGGTGTTCACCCTCGTCACCTCCGGGCTGGCGAACAAGGAGGTCGCCGTGGATCTGCGGATCGCGGTGAAGACGGTGAAGGTCCACCGCGCGCGGGTGATGCAGAAGATGCAGGCCCCGTCGCTGGCGCACCTGGTCCGGATGGCGGACCTGGCGGGCGTTCTCGAGGCTCCGTGAGCGGGCGGTCGAGGTCGCCGGTCGGCCAGCTGGACCATCGCACCCGGGTGGGGCGTGCCCGCAGCGCGCGCACCGAGAGCCGCATCCTCGCCGCCGCGCTCGAGGTCTTCGCCGAGAAGGGACCGGACGCGCCGGTGGTCGACGACTTCGTTCAGGCCGCCGGGATCTCCCGCGGCACCTTCTACAACCACTACCAGAGCGTCGAGCGGCTCCTCGAGGCGACCTCCATCTGGACCATCGATTCGGCGGTGCGGGCGATCGACCGGTCACTTCGCGGGGTGGAAGGCCCCGGGCTCCGCTTCGGGACCGGCATCCGGCTGTTCCTTTCCGCCGCGGAGGCGAATCCCGTGTGGTGTCTCTTCATCGCGCGGGTGTGGAAGCTGGGCCCGCTCGAGGTTCCTCGGCGGGACGTCCGCGACGCGCTGAGGCGGGGCGAGTTCCACGTCCCCACGCTCGAGGTCGCCATGGACGTCGTCCTCGGAGGGATGCGCGAGGCGCTCTTCCGGATCGGCGGCGAGCAAGCTCCACGGGGGTATCGGGACCGGGTGGTGGAGACGTGTCTGCAGGCGCTCGGCGCTTCTCCGGACCTCGTCACCCGGGTGCTCGCCCGGGACCTTCCACCGCTGGAGCAGTCTCGGAACGGAGCCTCTCATGGATGACGCGAAGCTCGGACGCCGTGATCTGCTGAAGTCACTGGGCGCCGTCACCGCGGGACTCGGTGTGATGGGCGCCGCTCCGTCCGCCTCGAGCGCCAAGAGCCCGAGGAAGGCAGGCGCACGAGCCTCGGACGGGCCGTACAACATCCTCCTCATCCTCACCGACCAGGAGCGGTACTTCCGGCCCGGAGAGCTGCCCGCCGGGTTCAGGCTCCCGGCACACGACCGCCTGGCGTCGCGGGGGACGGCCTTCGAGAACCACCGCATCAACTCCAACGTGTGCACGCCGTCGCGCTCCGTCCTCTACACCGGGCGGCACATCCAGCAGACGCGCATGTTCGACAACACGAACTTCCCGTGGATCAGCAGCATGTCCACCGAGCTCCCGACCCTGGGGCACCTTCTCCGGAAGGCGGGGTACTACACCGCCTACAAGGGCAAGTGGCACCTGACCAAGGAGTTCGAGACCGTCAACGAGCTCGGCACGCCTCAGAAGATCTTCACCAAGGAGATGGAGGCGTACGGCTTCAGCGACTACTTTGGAGTGGGCGACATCATCGCGCACACGCGTGGTGGATACCTGCACGACGGGATCATCTCCTCGATGGGCGTCAGCTGGCTGCGCGGCCGGGGCAGCGAGCTCGCCGCGCAGCAGAAGCCCTGGTTCCTGGCGATGAACCTCGTGAACCCGCACGACATCATGTTCCTCGACACCGACCGGCCAGGGGAGGTCGTGCAGGCGCGGAACATCCTCGGACACCTCGACCGAGTCCCGGATCATCCGCTCTACGGAAAGCAGTGGAGCTTCGAGCTGCCGGCGAGCTACCGGCAGAAGCTCGACGCTCCGGGAAGGCCCACGGCCCACACCGACTACCTGAGATCCCACGACGCCCTCGTCGGGAACATCCCGAACGAGGAGTGGCGATGGAGGAATCGTCACAACTACTACCTGAACTGCCTTCGAGACGTGGACCGGAACATCACGCCGCTCCTCGACGAGCTCGACGCGCTCGGAATGACGTCCAGCACGATCGTGATCCTGACCGCCGACCACGGCGATCTCGACGGCGCGCACCGGCTGCATGGAAAGGGCGCCACGGCCTACCGCGAGCAGAACCAGGTCCCGCTCGTCGTCGCGCATCCCGGGCACCCGGGCGGGAAGCGCTGCCGCGCGGTCACCTCGCACGTGGACCTGGTGCCCACCCTGATCGGCCTCACCGGCGCCGCTCCCGAGACCCGGGCGTCGCTGAGCAGGGGCCTTCCAGGGAAGGACTTCTCGTCGCTACTGGCAGCGCCCGACAAGGCTGCCCCTACGGCGGTCAGGGATGGCGCGCTTTACTGCTACAACATGCTCGCCTACGTGGATGGCGACTTCACCCAGAGGGCCGTCGAGCTGCTCATCCAGCCCGACGGGAAGCAGAAGGTCGCCGCGGCCG
Organism: uncultured Myxococcaceae bacterium; assembly: GCA_964507515.1. GTDB lineage: Bacteria > Myxococcota > Myxococcia > Myxococcales > Myxococcaceae > RPRB01. Next base: position 5,816 of record CAZDSB010000599.1, on the reverse strand, counting down.
CGAAGCAGGGGCAGCTCCAGCCGGACCTACGCAAGCGCGGTGCACTCCGGGGAGTCTTCGACGGGCGCTATCAGCTCACCCGCTACTTCTCGCCCACCCAGCACAACCGCCCGACGACGCTCGATTCCCTGTTCGCGCTCAACGACGTCGAGCTGTTCGACCTCGAGAAGGACCCGCAGGAGGTCGAGAACCTCGCGCTCGATCGCCGGGGCCATTCCGCGCTGCTCGAGGAGATGAACGCCAAGCTCAACCGCCTGATCGACGCGGAGGTCGGCGAGGACGTCGGTCAGATGCTGCCTCCCCGGGTGGACGGAGGCTGGGTGGCGACGGATGCGACCAAGGATGTCTGAGCGACTGGCCGGGGGTTGGGTCCCGGCTCGTCTCGGCGTATGGAGCGAGGCATGGACGGCGCACACGAGAAGTACGACCGGCTGATCGAGCGCTGCAAGGGCATCCCCCCGACACCGACCGCGGTGGCGCATCCCTGCGACGAGTCGTCGCTCCGCGGCGCGATCGATGCTGCGCGCGCAAGGCTCATCGCGCCGATCCTCGTCGGCCCCCCCGCGCGTATCCGCGACGTGGCCCAGAAGTCGGGCCTGGACGTCTCCTCGTTTCGCATCGTCGAGGCGGCCTACAGCCAGGACTCGGCCGCCCGTGCGGTGGAGCTGGTTCGCAACGCGGAGGCCGAGGCGCTGATGAAGGGCAGCCTTCACACCGACGAGCTCATGGCCGCGGTGGTGAAGCGTGAGACCGGGCTCCGCACCGCGCGCCGGATCAGTCACTGCTTCGTGATGGACGTGCCGGGCCACCCCGAGCCGCTGATCATCACCGACGCCGCGGTGAACATCGCACCGACGCTGAAGGACAAGGTCGACATCGTCCAGAACGCCATCGATCTTCTCCGGGACCTTGGCGTGACGGAGATCCGCGTGGCCATCCTGTCGGCGATGGAGACGGTCAACCCCGACGTCCCCTCGACGCTGGAGGCCGCCGCGCTGTGCAAGATGGCAGACCGGGGGCAGATCACCGGCGCGCTGGTGGACGGCCCGCTCGCGCTCGACAACGCCATCAGCCCCGAGGCGGCGAAGATCAAGAACATCGCCTCGCCGGTGGCCGGACGGGCCAACGTTCTGGTGGTGCCCGACCTCGAGGCGGGCAACATGCTCGCCAAGAGCCTCACCTTCCTCGCGGGCGCCGATGCCGCGGGCATCGTGCTCGGCGCGAAGGTCCCCATCATCCTCACCAGCCGCGCCGACACGCTGACCGCCCGGCTCGCATCGTGCGCGGTGGCGACGCTGATCGCCGAGGCGCGGCGGGCCACCGCCCGACGTGCGGTGAGGTGAGCCGATGGCGGACGCGCTCCTCGTCCTGAATGCAGGCTCGTCGAGCCTGAAGTTCTCCGTCTTCCTCTGCCAGGGAGCGGAGCTGGAACCGTCACTGCGCGGGCAAGCCGAGGGCCTCTACACCTCGCCTCGCTTCACCGCGAAGGACGCGGCGGGAAAGTCGATCTCGGAGCGCGTCTGGAAGGCCGGCGAGTCACTCGGCCACGAGGGAGCGGTCTCGCACCTGCTCGAGTTCCTCCGGGATAGCCGCGGCGGGCACCACCTCGTCGCCGTCGGTCACCGAGTCGTCCACGGCGGGCTCGCGTACTCCGCGCCGACCCGGGCGACACCCGAGGTGCTGCGGGCGCTGGAGAAGCTGATCCCGCTCGCGCCGCTGCACCAGCCGCACAACCTCGGCCCCATCCGGTACGTGCTCGAGAAGATGCCGAAGTTGCCGCAGGTGGCGTGCTTCGACACCGCCTTCCACCGCACGCAGCCCGAGCTGGCGCAGGCCTTCGCCCTCCCGAAGGAGATCACCGATCGCGGGGTGCGCCGCTACGGCTTCCACGGGCTGTCCTACGAATACATCGCGAGCGCGCTGCCGGCGGTGGATGCCGGCGCGGCGCAGGGGCGGGTGGTCGTCGCCCACCTCGGAAACGGCGCGAGCATGTGCGCGATGCGAGGTGGCGGCAGCATCGCGAGCACGATGGGCTTCACCGCGCTGGATGGGCTGCCGATGGGCACGCGCTGTGGCTCGATCGATCCCGGCGTGATGCTCTATCTGCTGGACGAGCTGAAGATGGATGCCCGAGCGATCGAGAAGCTCGTCTATCAGCAGTCCGGGCTGCTCGGAGTCTCCGGGGTGTCGAGCGACATGCGAGCGCTGCTGGCCAGCGACGCGCCGCGGGCGAAGCTCGCCGTCGACCTGTTCGTCTACCGGATCGGGCGCGAGCTGGGCTCGCTGGTCGCGGCGCTCGGCGGGCTGGATGCCCTGGTGTTCACCGCCGGCATCGGCGAGCACGCGGTGCCGGTCCGCGAGCGAGTGGTCCAGGACGCCGGGTGGCTCGGGCTCAGCCTGGACGTCGAGGCGAACGCGCGGGGCGGTCCGCGCATCACCGCCGCCGCCAGTCGCGTCCCTGCGTACGTGCTGCCCACGAACGAAGAGCTCATGATCGCCCGTCACACCCGGCGGCTCGTCGGAAGCTGAGTCCCCACGGGGCGGGAGGAGCTGCCCCGGGCGGAGGTGCCAGACACCTCGTACCGGCCACGAGAGGCGCCCGGAGCCCCCGGCGACGTCTTCTCCGCGCTCCGGACCGCTCGTCGAGGAAGGGATCCACGCGACGAGACTTGGCAAAAGGTACGTCATTTCAATGACTTCTGACCGTCGATGGCCCCCCTGGCGCCGGGGAGGTGTTTGACACCTCGGCGACGGACACCTCGGCGACGAGGGGCCCCCTCGACCGGCACTCCGGGGGGTGTCGGGGAAGATCCGCCGCGGTCGCCGACAGTTCTCCGGGAGAGCCCCCGAGGAGTCGGCCATGCAGTCGTTCCTGTCCTGTCAGGACACCTTGCTCCGCACACCGCCCGGCCCACCGCCCGAGGTGCTGACCGAGGGCACCGTGCTGGCCGGACGCTTCGAGCTACGCCGCTTCATCGCCCGCGGCGGCATGGGCGTCGTCTACGAGGCCGAGGACCGGATGCTCCGCGCCCGTGTCGCGGTGAAGGTCCTCCTCGGCGCCATGCCCGATGCCCGCGAGCGCATCCGTCGTGAGGTCCTCCTCGCCCGCGCCGTCGCTCATCCCAACGTCTGCCGCGTCTACGAGCTCTTCGCCCACACCTGCGAGCTCGGACAGCTGCTCTTCCTCGTGATGGAGCTGCTCGACGGCGAGACGCTCACCTCGGCCCTTTCCCACCGCGGACGGTACCGCCCGGAAGAGGCCGAGCCGCTCCTCCGTCAGATGGCCGCCGCGCTCGACGCCGCCCACGCGCACGGGGTGCTCCACCGCGACTTCAAGAGCAGCAACGTCCTCCTCGTTCCCCGGCCGGACGGCGGCACACGCGTCGTGGTCACCGACTTCGGCGTCGCCCGCGCCGTGCGCGAGGGCCAGCGCGCGCTCACCTGCACCGGCAGCTACGTCGGCACGCCCGCGTACATGGCTCCGGAGCAGGCCTCGGGCTCCCCCCTCGGTCCCGCCGCGGACGTGTACGCCCTCGGCGTCGTCGCCTACGAGATGCTTACCGGCGAGCTTCCCTTCGCCGACACGCCGGTGGGCCCGGGGGCAGCCCGCGCCCGGACTACCCCGCCCGATCTCACCCGCCGCACACCGGAGCTGCCGGACCGCTGGCGGAAGGCGCTGGCCCGCGCGCTCGCCCCGTCGGTCGAGGAGCGCTGCCCCACCCCCGAGGACTTCATCCGCCTCCTCGCCGGCGAGCGCGTCCGCCGCATCGGCCGCCGTCGCCGCGCGCGCCGCGTCCTGGGGCTCGCCGCCGGATGCCTCGTCGCCCTTGCCCTCGGCGGAGGCAGCGCGGCCCTGCTTCGCGGTCACCTCTCGTCCGCACGGCCCGCCACCATCGCCTCGTTCTCGAGCTGGGCGCCGGAGGATCCCGGCGCGGCCCGCGTGTGGCGCAGCGCCCGGCAGAAGCTCGACGCCGCCGACAACATCGGCGCCGCGGCCGAGCTCCGGCAGGTCACCGCGCTCGCCCCCGACTTCGTGCTCGCCCGCAGCGAGCTGGCGCAGGCGCTCGACCACGCGGGATTCTCCGCCGAGGCGCGCGACACAGCGCGCTTCGCCTTCGAGTCCGCCGGACGCCTCCCCGAGCCGCAGCGCATGGCCGTGGAGGCCCAGTACCGCGCGCTCTCCGGCGAGCAGGAGCGTGCCGCCGGCCTCTGGGGCACGCTCTTCGATCTCTTCCCCGGCGACGTCCGCCTCGGGACGCGGCTCGCCTCGGTCCAGACCGGTGACGCGCGCAAGGCGACCCTGGTCCGACTGCAGCGCCTCCCCACCTCGCCGCTGGAGGCCGCGCTCGTCGACTGGGTCGCCTACGCCATCGCGTTCGACGACGGACAGCTTCCCCTGGCCGATGCCGCACTCGTCCGGGTGGCGGATCGAGCCCGCGCGCTCGAATTGCCCACCCTCGAGGCCGCGGCGGCGTTCGAGCGGGCCGCGGTGGCTCTGGAGCGCGAGGACACCGACGCCGCGGACCGCCTCCACGCGGACGCGATGCGCGCCGGCGCCGGGACCGAGTGGGCGTGGCGGGCCGCCAAGGACCGGGCCATCACGCTGCGCTACGACCGTCCGCTCGACGACGTGGGCGCCTGGCTCGCCCAGGCCGTCGACGGGGCCAGGCGTGCCGGAGACGCAAGGCTCCTCGCCGACGTGCTGTGGGACATGGCACCGCTGCAGCTCTCGCGCGGAAACCTCCCCGGCGCCGAGGCCGCCGCCCAGGAGGCGGAGGCGCTCGACCGGCCACGGCCACCGGATTCGCGGTCTCGCGGGCCGCTCACCCGCATGTACCAGTGGCGAGAGCAGTCACGGATCCGGTTTGCCCGCGGAGCCCTGGCCGAGGCGGTCCGCCTCGCCGAGCAGGCGCAGGAGGAGAACGTCCGCGTCGAGAACAAGGGCTTCCGTGTCCTGCCGTTCCTCGCCGAGGTGCTCCGCGCGCAGGGTCGGAGCGAGCGCGCCGCGGACCTGCTCGCCGGAGCCATCAACGAGACCGGTCTCCCCACCTTCATCCAGGGGCGGGTGCTGGTTCAGCGCGCCAACGTCCTCCTGGACCTCGGTCGGGTCGCCGAGGCGCGGCGGCTGTTCGAGCGCTCGCGGCCGGCACATCGCACCCGCTGGGACGAGGCGTACTCGGCCCTCGTCGAGGCCCGCCTGCTCCGGCTCGAGGGCCGGCCCTCGGCGGCGCGGCTCGAGGCGACCCGCGCGGCCAACATCGCCGAGTCGAACGACTTCTTCGAGCCGGTGATCCTCGCCCAGCTCGAGCTTGCACGGGACGAGCTCGCGCTCGGCGCGGATCCGCGTGCACGGGTGCTCGCCGCGCTCTCGCGTGCCTCCACCGCCGCTCTCGTCCCTCTGCAGCTCGAGGCGGAGCTGACCCTCGCCGAGGTGATCGCCCGGAGCAGCGAGCGGTCACCCCGGGTGGCAGCCGAGCTGCAGCGAGAGGCCGAGACGCGGGGCTTCGTCCGCATCGCCTCCGCCGCGCGCCGGCTCGTGGGCGAGTCCACCGCGCCGCGCGTCCCCGTCCACGCCTCGGCGCTCAGCCGCCGCTGATCTCGGACGATCGACCACGGGCAGCGTCAGCCGCGGGACAGTCGGCGCTCGGGGCCTCCGACGTCCTGCTCCGGTCGGGGCAATCTCCGGCGCCCGGATGTCGACCACCGATTCGCGCGCCGCGCCCTTCGTCGGCGATGGCGAGATGGCCACGCGCATGCGTGCGCTGGACTGGACCACCACCCCGCTCGGGGACCCTCGCAGCTGGCCCGAGGGCCTC
>CAZDSB010000598.1:0-4250 GCA_964507515.1 uncultured Myxococcaceae bacterium | reverse complement strand
TCGCGATCGGGACGAGCGGCTCGCCCTCTCGGGGGGACCGGAGCGGCACCCGCGCGTCTCGTCGGTGCTGTTCCTGAACGAGGTGCGTGGCGGCGCGCTCGCGGTCACGGCGCAGCCCCCCGAGCCGACGAACCCGGCGCTGGTCCCGCTGCCGCTCGAGGCGGATCTGGTCGCCCCCCGCTCGAATCGGCTCGCGATGTTCGACGGCCGGCTCACCCACGGCGTGCTCGACGCGCGGAACGGGGTTCCGACCGCCCGGCTCCGGCCGCGGGGCCAGCTCCGGCTCACCCTGGTGATGAACGGCTGGGCGAGGCGGCCGCACGGCGTGCCTGGCTTCGAGGAGGCGGGTCGGTACCGGCCTCTCTCGGTCACGCGTCCTCGCTCCTGAGTCCGCTGCGAGCGCGGAGAGCGGATCCGCACGCGCCGCCCGACGGGCCGGGACCCACACGGCGAGGAGGGCTACCAGGCCGAGCACCGCGGCCGCCCCCAGCAGCACGCCCGGCTGCGTACCGGACACCCGGTAGAGGAGCCCGGACACGGACCTGCCGGCGAGCAGCGCGCCGGCCAGGCCGAGGGCGACCCCGATCCCCACCGGACGGAGCGCGCCCCCGAGGACCAGGCGCAGCAGCCCCGACGGGGCGGCTCCCAGCGCGAGATGGATGGCCAGCTCGCGCAAGCGCCCGGATGGGCCGAGCGCTTGCCGGAGCGTGGCAGGCCCTCAGGGGCCCCGCTTCGATGCCTCGGTGCCGCACAGGGTCTGCAGGACCTGGTCGGTGGGGTCGAGGACCTGGACCGAGATGGTGCTGGTGAGGGTGTCACCCGCCAGCTCCATGGTCCGGCTGACCCGCTGTGCGCCGGCGAATGTGCCGTCCGGGTTGTAGCGGAAGAAGCGGAACGTGGCGGTGTACTGCCCGTTCCCTGGCGACCGCTTCCAGACTCCGAGCGAAGGGCCCTGGATCGCGGTGGGACCGTTGTTGGTCGCGGTGAGCTGTCCGCCCGACCCGAACAGCTGCAAGCCCTTGAACGTCCGGATCGGGGTTCCGGAGGAGCAGTCGCGGATGGTCACGTCGGCGATCCAGACCCCCTCGATGGGATCGGCGCCCTGGGATTGCGCCTGCTGGGCCTGGGCCGGACTCGACCCACAGGCCTGGGCGATGAGGCTGGCGAGGAGGCCGGGGATCATCAGCAGCACGGTTGTCTTGAGGAGGGATCTCACGGGGTTTCTCCTTGAAGCGTGTTGCCCGCGGGCGGAATGCTCGTGGGCGCAAGCACCCTGGAGCGCTGGCCGGGAAGCCGTCCTTCGAGTCCGGTGAAACCTTCTGAGCGCCAGGAAGCGCTCCTGAAAGGCCAATGGATCTGCCGAGCTCAGGCCTGTTCCGGTTCGCAGCGTTCACGCTCGACGTGCGCAGGCGGGAGCTGCGGCGGGACGGCGAACGCCTGGACCTGCCTCCGCGCGTGTTCGACACGCTGGTCTGCCTCGCCGCTCACCCCGGGGATCTTCTGGACAAGGAGGCGATCCTGCAGGCCGTCTGGCCAGGGCGGGTGGTCGAGGAGAACAACCTGAGCCAGACCATCTCCGCGCTCCGGAAGCTCTTCGGCGAGGAGGGAGCCGAGGCACGGTGGATCCTCACCGTTCCGGGCCGCGGATACCGGTTTCTCGCTCCGGTCGAAGCGCTCGACGAATCTCCGGAGGTGGCACGCCCGATTCCCGGGCCGCAACCCGAGGGCAGGGAGAGAGCACGACGCCGTTGGCCGGTGCCGCGTGTCGTCGCCGTCGCCGCTGCGGCGCTCGTGCTCGCGGCAATCGGGTTCTGGAGTCTCTCCCTCCGGCGGCCACCGTCGAGGAGCACACCGCGTCTGGCCATCCTTCCGTTTAAGCCGCTCGTTCCAGGGGCGAGAGACCCCTCCCTGGAGCTGGGCGTGACCGAGACGCTCATCGTTCGGTTGGCAGCGGCCGGTGTCGAGGTGTCACCCCTGAGCGCAGTGCGTCGATACGGTGGGATCGAGCAGGACGCGCGTCAGGCAGGCGCCGAGCTGGGCGTCGAGTCGGTGCTCGACGGGAGCCTGCAGCGCTGGGGAGATCGGATTCGGGTGACTGCCCGCCTGGTCGACGTGGCCGGGGGACAGTCGCGCTGGGCGATCAGCCTCGACGAGAGGTTCACCGACCTGTTCGGCGTGGAGGATGCGCTGGCCCGGCGGGTCGCCGAATCGCTCTTCCCGCAGCTGACCGGCGCGCAGATTCGCGGGCTGGTGCACAGCGAAACCGAGAACATCGACGCCTATCAGTCTTACCTGACCGGCCAGTACCACCTCGCCGCCGTGACCGAGCAGTCGCTGCGCAAGAGCATTGACATGTTCGAGGACGCGATCCGGCTCGATCCTCGCTTCGCCCGCGCCCATGCTGGCCTGGCAGAGGCCTACCGTCGGCTGGCCATCGCTGCCGAGATCCGTCCCTCCGACGTGTTCCCCCGCGTGGCGGCCGAGGCAGGGACGGCCCTTCAGCTGGACCCCCGGCTGGCCGACCCGCATGTCGCACTCGGCTACATCCGGTTCTGGTACGACTGGCGGTGGGACGAGGCGGCTGCCGAGTTTCGCCGCGCGATCGAGCTCGATCCTCGCAGTGCCATTGCGCACCTGGGCCTGGGACAGCTTCAGGGCATCCGCGGGCGCTTCGAGCAGTCCCTTCCGGAGATGGCGAGGGCGCGGGAGCTCGAGCCGCTCTCGCAGGTCATCAATTCTCTCGAGGCCTGGTTTCTCGGGAGCGCAGGGCATCCGGACGAGGCTCGCCGTCGGGTCCGTCGAGCCCTGGACATCGACCCGCAGTTCTGGGTGGCGCACTGGGTGGAGGGAAATCTCGCCCTGGAGCGCGGCGAGCCCGCGATCGCGCTCCAGCAGTTCGCCACCGCCTCCGCGACGTCACGAGCTCCACAGATCCGTGCGGCCCTGGCACATGCCGAGGCCCGATGGGGGAACCGAGCCGCTGCCGAGGCAACGCTCGCCGAGATGGAGGCGCAGGCCCGGAGCGGCTACGTGCCGGGGACGGCCATGGCCAAGATCTACGCAGGGCTCGGCAGGGTCGACGACGCGTTCACCGCGCTCGATCGCGCCTTCCAGGAACGGGACGGTCGCCTGACCTTCTTGCGGCTCGATCCGGAGTGGAAAGATCTGCGCGGTGACCCACGCTTCGTCGCTTTGCTGCGTCGACTGCAGCTCGAGTGACGGCCATCGGCCGATCCGGGCCGCGGCTCCGCCGAACGTCGCATCGAGGCGGAACCGGGCCGGGGGCCGCACTGTCAGTGCCGTGTGCTGTCGGAGCCGCTCGTTCCGGAGCCGCCGTCGGGGATCGGGCCGCTGCTTCCGCCGGAGCGGACGTCGAGGCGCCGGCTTCGCGACTGCTGCTGGACCGGAACGCTTATCTCGAGCACGCCGTTCTCGAAGCGCGCGTCCGCGGCCTCGGGGTTCGCGCCCGGGGGAAGCGCGATGACCCGGCGGAACGATCCGTAGCTCCGCTCGGACCGTCGGATGCCGCCGCGGGTCTCGTCCTGCTGCGCCCGGCGCTCGCCCTGGATCACGAGCGCGTCGTCCTCGATGTCCACGTGGAAGTCCTCTGGCCGGCAGCCCGGGAGGTCCGCCCGGACGAGGACGCGGTCGTCGCGCTCCTCGACGTCGATGTGGGGCATGAACCGCCCGCCGAAGGGCCCGAAGTTGCTCACGCCCTGGCTGCCGCCGAAGAAGAGCCGATCCATGTCGTCGCTCAGCCGCCGGAAGAGCGCGAAGGGGCTGCCGCCGAAGAAGCTGCTGAGCTGGTCGTCCCAGGCTTCCCGGCGCGCGATGCGGCCGGCTTCGCGTGGCTCCTGCTCACGGCCCGTGCCGCTGCTTTCCTGCGATGTCCTCGCCTCCGTGCTGCCACCGGTCTGCGTCGGCGAGCTCTGCGTGCGGCTGGACTCCGGGGCTCCCGAGCTCGTCCTCGACCCGGTGGTGCCGCTCGGTCCTGCCGCTTCCATTCCGTGAGGGTCGTTCTGCGCCATGTCGTGAGCTCCTCGTCGTGATGAGTGGATGCCGCGGTCCTGCGATGCGCCGCTATTGACCGCGACACCAGCAACGACGAGCAGAGGCGTCCTCGTCCCGCGGTCTCACCCGGGCCGGACGCCCCGGCCGCAGGGCAGTCACCCGAGCGAGGTCAGCTCCGCCCAGCGTGCGTACAGCCGGTCGACCTCGGCGCTCGCAGCGGCAAGGGCGGCCTGTGCCTC
>CAZDSB010000597.1:0-3104 GCA_964507515.1 uncultured Myxococcaceae bacterium | reverse complement strand
GGGCCTCTCCCAGCGCGGCGACCGGCGTGCGCTCGGCCCTCTGGCGAAGCTGGTGAAGGACCCGAACGTCGAGGTCCGCGCCCGCGCGGTTCGTGCCCTGTCCCGCTACCGGGATCCGTCCGCTCAGGACGGGCTCGTCGCGGCGCTCAAGGACGAGAACGCCGAGGTCCGCGTCGCCGCCGCGGCGGGCCTCTCCGAGCTGGAGCTGAAGACGGCGCCGCAGGGCCTCCTCGACGCCACCAAGGACTCCAGCGCCGACGTCCGACAGCAGGCCGCCGAGAGCCTCGGGCAGATCCACGACCCGAAGGCCGTCCCCCAGCTGAAGGCTCTGCTCGACGACTCCGACGCCGACGTGCGCAGCGCGGCGATCGAGGCGCTCTCCGACATCCGCGACGGTGCCGCGCTCCAGGCGCTCATCACCGCGATGCAGAGCAAGGACGTCACCGTCCGGCGCGCCGCGGCCCAGGCGCTCGGCCAGAGGGACTGATGCGACGCTGGATGGCGATCTGGGCGCTGGCCGTGATGGCCGGCGCGGGACCCGTTCACGCCCGCTCTCACGGGCACCGGTCCCGTCATGGGGTCCACGCGCTCAGCCAGCCGGGACCGAGCGAGGCCGAGGTGCGCGCGACGCTCGAGGCACTCCGGAACGGGGATGGACGGCTGTGCACCCTGGCGGTGGATCGACTCTCGCAGGGGGGCAGCTGGAGCTGGGACCTGAATCGCCAGCGCCTCGCGGGTGAGGAGGTGCTGCCCGTCCCCGGCCGTGGTCCCGTGAAGGCGCCAGAGGTCATCGGCGTCCTGGGAGACGCCCTGGGCGACCCACGCCCCTGCGTCCGGCGCGCGGCGGCCATCTGGCTGGGCGACAGCCCTGCTCCGGAGGCGCTGACCCGGCTCACCACCGCGCTCCGCGTACCCGCACCCGCGACCCGCGAGGCCGCCGCGTACGGGCTGGGCGTTCATGGAGAGGGCGCCGCCCGGGATGCGCTGGTCGGGACGCTCAAGGACGGGACGGCGTCGGTGGTCGTCGCCGCCACCTGGGCCCTCGGTCGCTCGCAGGACCCGCGAAACACCCCCGCGCTGAAGGGCGCCCTCGGTCACGCCGATGCGGGTGTGCGGCGGGCCGCGGCCGAGGCGCTCGGCGGCTCGGAGGACCTGGCCGCGGTCGATTCCCTCGTCGCGCGCCGTCAGGATCCCGACGCCGGCGTGCGCGCCGCGGTGGCCGAGGCGCTGGGCGACATCGAGGACCGGCGCGCCGTTCCCGCGCTGCTCGGCCTGGCGACGGACAAGGATACCGAGGTGCGGACCGCCGCGCTCCAGGCGCTCGCGCGCATGGAGGACCCCGCAGCGCTCGACGCCGCGCGGAAGGCGCTCGGGGACGCGGTCCCCGAGGTCCGCCTGGCGGCCCTGCAGACCCTCGCCTCCATCGAGGACAGCCGGACGCTCCCGGCGCTCTCCACGGCGCTGACCGATTCCGTCCCCGAGATCCGCGCCGAGGCCGCGCAGGCGCTCGGCCGGCTCGAGGATGCCCGCGCAGCGCCGGCGCTCTCCCGCGCGGCCAAGGATCCGGTCGCGGACGTGCGGGTCGCGGCGGTGGAGGCGCTCGGCGAGCTGGAGGGTCTCGGGACCGCTCCCCCGGCCCTGCTCGACGCCTCGCGCGACACCGTGGCCGACGTGCGCACCGCGGCTGCCGAGGCGCTCCGCGGCTACGCCCGCGACGACGCCGCCGGGAAGAGGCTCGCCGCGATGGTGAAGGACGAGAACCGCTCGGTCCGCCGTGCCGCCACGGAGTCGCTGGTCCACCTCGAATCACCCGAGGCGCGCGCGGCCCTGCGCGCCGCGCTCGGCGACGCCGACAGCGAGGTGCGCAAGGCGGCCGCCCGGGGCCTGGGCCGCGACTGATCGCCAGGGAGCGGTCCGGCTCCCCGGGACACACCTTGCCAGACCTCCCGGCAAGCGTCCGGAGCAATTCAGGTCCTCGAGTTCAGGTGTCGCCGGCGCTCGTGACGCACCGCGGACCAGCCCAGGGGAGCCGCTGACAATCGACCCACTCCCCCTGGGTCGATGACAAAGGTCGTGAAGGCCCCGGGGGGTGCAGTCTCCGGGAGAGAGGTGACTCTCTTGTGGAGAAAGTCGCCTCGATTCATCGTTGTCGTCGAGGAGCGGGGAGACGGAGCTGCACGTGGTGATGAAGTGGATTCGTTCTCGCGTTGCCAGGCCGGTCGAAGAGCCGGTCGGGCAGCACTGCACCGGCTGCCGCACCACCATCCCCGGGGCGACCGAGGACGAGTTCCTCGCCGCCGGCGGCGTCTTCCTCGCGACCGTCGGATGGTTCTGCGGCGGCAAGTGCGAGCGCCAGTACCGGCTCCGGTTCCGCATCACCCCCGCCAACGGCAGCCAGGCGGCCTCCCAGCCCCGCACCCCGACGCCGAGACCAGCTCCACTGGCGGCGGACCCCGAGCCTCAGGCCCCGGCTCGCCGCTCGGCCGCCGATGAGCTCGCGGAAGCGCTCAAGGCCCGTCGCCGCGCCAGCTGAGCGGCATCCGAGCCGGGCAGACCCCCGAAAAGAAGCAGCCCGGCAATCCGCGACGGACGCCGGGCCACAGGCCTTCTACGACGAGCTCGCTCTTTCCTCGTCTGAAGCGGTGGGGGGGAACCTCTTCAGAGAGCCAAGCGAACCCGGTGGGGCAGATAACGGATCCCCCCTGGTTTGACAACGGGGTGACGCGGGGCGGCTGTTCGATGGACGGAAATTTCCATCGTCGTTGACAGGACGCTGTTCACCGTCGAGTAGCCTGTCCCGGGCCTCATCCGGTGGGTGCGCCGGCCATGCTGAACAGGGTGGCGTAGAGCGCGAACAGGAAGATCGCGCCCGCCAGGACGGTGAGCGCGAAGGCGAGCACCAGCACCACCCGACGGCGGACGATCGGCTGGCGGACACCCACGGCGTACGCCACCAGCACCAGGGGTCCGACGCCGATCGCGAGCGGAATCCACCCCTGTAGCAGCCAGCGACCGGCGGAGGGCGCTTCAGCCCCGAGCGAGTCCGAGAGCCGCTGGAACATCGGTCCCACCACGAGCGGCACCGCCACGGACGCGAGCGCGGA
>CAZDSB010000596.1:0-21169 GCA_964507515.1 uncultured Myxococcaceae bacterium | reverse complement strand
TCGCAGCCACCCTCCTCGGCCTCGCAGGGGTTGCCTTTGCGACCAGCCGGCCCGAGCATCCCTCACCCGCCATTCTCTGGGAATTGGTCGGGCAGGTCATCAACGGAGGACCCGGCGGTCCATCGGCCTCGGTGCAGTTCGGGAACCTGCTCGGCTCGCCCTGCGCCCCGCCGGATGCCGCGCTCACCTTCTACACGGAGGCGACGACCACGCGGACCACTCCGAACGGTCCACTGCGCATCATCGAGCGCACGGGAACGACCACCGTGCGACTGGCTCCGGCAGCGGGAGACTTTGCGTCGCCGGAGACGTTCCGGGCCGGAGCGGTAGTCCAGACGTCCCGGCTCGAGCAGCGCGTGATCTTCGACACGTCAAACAGTGCCTTCGCCGTCCTCAACGTCAATACCGTGAGCTCCGGGGCCGCCGCGCCCTCCGGCTGGAGCTGTCCCGAGCTGCTCAAGCCCGGGGCGCGCATCCGCACGGAGCTTCGCGGGCACGTGAACACGCCGGGGGCGTCACCCACGGGCTGGTTCGGCGGCCACGCAGAGGCCATGCGGAACTGAAGCTCAGCGCGACGGGCCCGAGAGGCCGCGCAGGATGTAGAGGTGCCCGAGGAAACGGTTCCGCTCTTCCAGGACCTTCCCCGTGTCGACGTCGACCCGGAACAGCCGCATCGCGTCCGGCAGGTCTGAACCAGAGCTGGCGTGGAGCGGCCCAGCCCCTGGGGAACGAGCCCGGGGGGGAGCCCGGGCACGCGCGTCGTCGCCCCGTCGGCGAGGGCCACCACCACCGGCCCGTCCTCGAGGTCGACCGCGGCGGCAAGCTGCCCGTCCGGAGAAAGCGCCAGGATGGGCTGCGGCCCCTGAGGCACGTCCGAGACCAGGCGCGGCGGACCCCGCTCGGGATCGAGCTCGTGAAGCCGGTAGGGCCCCGAGCCGGCGCGGGCGGTGACGATGATCCGCCTGCCATCCGGCAACCAGCGTGCGCACCACGCCTTCGGATCGCCGGGCGAGAACTGCTTCGGAACGCCCTCGGGGTCCGTCGCGAGGGCGGCGTTCACCACCTTGAGAGCCACCCCGCGACCGAGCCGGCTACTCGACCCGGCTCCGTCTCCTCGTCAGAGCTGCCGGGACCGGGGTGATCAGCTCGCGACGTCGGCCCGGAGCTCGTCGGGGTCCTCGGGGTCGCGCCACCCCTCGTCCTCGCGCTCGGGCTCGCCGACCAGGGCCGCGACCCTTTCCGGAGTGTCGGGAGACGACTCCAGGTCGTAGAGGACGCCGTCGATCGCCACCAGCGTGCTCATGCCTCCTCCATCTTCCGTCCGTCGAGGCGAATGCCCCGCCGGGCAGCGTGCGCGCGGGCCTCGTCCTCGGGACCGGGCACCGCCAGCCCGGCCACCATCCGCTGCCAGCTCCTGCGGCCCCAGACCCACCCGGTGAGCACCACCCAGACCGCGCCGAGCACGGTGAGGTGCACCGTCCCGTCGGCGACCAGGCGTGGCGTCGCGAGCCGCTCGGCGACCTCGAGACCGAGGCAGCCGGCCGCCGCGAGGAACCCGCACGCCCGCCACAGCGAGAAGCGGCGCCCCAGCCGCGACGGACCGTAGCGCCCGAGGCTCACCACCGCCGCCGCGCCGCAGACCGCCGCCGCGATCGCCACCACCGCCACCGCCGCCGCATGGAGGAACGACTCGCCGTCGTCCGCCACGTCCAGCATCAGCGCCAGCACCGCCAGCGCCGCCGGCGCCAGGGTCTCTCCCCGTTCCTTCCACCGTCTGCCGATCGTCATCATCACCCACCCCACGAAGGCGCCATCACCGGCCGGGTCGATGCGGCCTCGACCACGTCCTCCCGCGACGCGATCCGCTCCGCCGCCCCGGCCAGCCCGAAGAGGACGAAGAGGTGCGGCGCGGCCAGCGAGCCGGAGAAGCAGTTGCAGAGGAGGAAGCCGGCCACGCTCGCGCCGATGCCGCGGGCGAGCCAGCCGATCTCCGGATCGCTCCCCGCTCGGAACACCGCCCCGGTGGCGCTGCCGGCGAAGGCCAGGAAGAGGAAGAAGCCCACCCAGCCCAGCTCACCGAGCGTGTCCAGGAAGATGTTGTGCGCCACCAGCGCGTGCGCGCGGACCTCGGGCGGCGCATAGAGCGGCCAGGCCTCGCGAAACGCGCCGCCGCCCACCCCGCGCAGCGGATGGTCGAGGTTGACCGCCGAGGCGACGTGCCAGGCGTAGACGCGGCCGAGCGCCGACTGGTCCTGCTGGAACTCCTCCAGGGTGTCGGTCCGTTCCCAGAAGGTCGCCGGCGCGAAGATGGCCACACCCACGGCGAGCGCGGCCGAGAGCACCAGCGCCTTCGTGCGCTGCGCCCGCTCGCGCATGGCCCACACCAGGCCGCCGGCGACGAGGCCGAGGAAGCCGCCGCGCGAGAAGGTCATCACGATGCAGGTGACGGCCAGCAGGAGTGACGCCAGGCAGAGCAGCCGGACCCACCAAGGAGACGCCCGGCGCGCCATGAAGGCCACGGAGAGGGGCACCGTCATCGCCAGGTACTCGGCGAGGTAGTTCGGGTCGCCGTAGACGCCGATCCAGAGAGTCCGGAAGCCCTGGCTGAGCTCGCCTCCCGAGACGTAGCGGAGGATGCCCCCCACGCTCGTCACCATCGAGCCGGCCACGAGACACAGACAGAGGATGGCCAGCCGCCGCGGCGTCGTCGCCAGGTTCACCACCAGGAGCCAGGCCAGCGCGACCTTCACCACCACCAGCAGCCACCCGTCGGTCACCTGCCGGTCCAGGGTCCACAGGTGCGAGGCGGCAGCCCAGCCGAGGAAGGCCATCAGGGCCAGGCCGCGAACCCCGTCCCAGTGGAGCGGGATACGGCGCCCACCGTGCTCCAGGATCAGCAGGCCCAGCGCACCGAGGCTGAGGGAGAGCGCGAGCCGCAGCGGAACGAACGCCGGGATCCACTCGGCGGGGACGGCGTAGATCTGCACGCAGAACCCCGCCAGGAGCAGGAACGCCCAGCGGTCACGTCGCTCCGCCAGCCTCCACGCCCCGGACTCCCCCTCCCCCTCGGGCGCGCGGGTCCGCATGGCGGGCGGCCACGGGAGCAGCCGACGTGCCAGCGACAGCGCCGCGGAATTCCTCGGCCGCGGGCTGCGAGCCCCCCGAGATCCCTGGCGTTTCTACAGCCCCGCCGACCAGGGAAGCGTCGTCTGGACTTCGACCGGAAGCGGCCCCGCGAGGAGTGCACCTCCGAGCTGGTCAGCCAGTCGCTCGAGGACCAGCCGGGCGAGCTTGGCGCCCTCCTCGCCAGGAGTGACGGCCGCGAGCGCTCCGGCGGCACGCGACACGGCCTCCGGGCGGACCGTGGGTGGCGGGCCGGGGTCGAGGAAGGCGTGCCCCAGCTCCCGGGTGCGCGCGGCCGGCACCGGGGCGACCCGCGCACGACCGTCGAGCAGCGCGTGCGCCACCGCCGCGGCAAGGACCGCCGGCGTCCCCCCGGCGGGCCAGGCCGGGCCGAGCGCATTCAGCGCGGCGCGGGCCGTCTCCTCGCCGCCTCCGAGCAGGGCCGCGAGCAGCTCCTGCTGCTGCTCGGCCCGCTCGAGCTCCCGCTCCGCGTGCTGGATCTCCGCGAGCGAGCGGAAGGGAACGGGCTCGGCGCCCTCCACCGGCAGGGCCCGCATCGGGCGGGCGCGACGGAGCGCGCCGAGGACCGCGGCCTGCTCCGGCCAGAGCAGCCACTGTCCGTCGACGCGCGACAGCGGTTTTTTCGCGAGCCGGTCGGCGCGGTGGCGGAGCCGCAGGCCGAGGGAGAACCCGGTCTGGAACACCTGGCGGAACGGCGTCTCGCGGACCACCGCGGCCGCCCGCCGCGGGTCGCCTCCGGTGAGGTACTCGAGCCCGAGACCCAGGGTGTCCCGGGCCCGCTCGGCCGAGGCGCGCAACGCTTCCAGATCTCCCGGGTCCGCACCGTCGGCCACCAGCGCGGCATTGAAGACCCCGCGCAGCTCCTCGAGCGCGTTCTCCACCTCCACGGCGTCGAGCCCCGCGAGCGCCGCCTGGACGAAGTCCACCCGCCTGCCCTCGCGCCGCACGAGCTCGGCCGAGGAGGCCCCCGGCGGCGCCGCGGGCAGGCGCACGGAGGCGTAGAGGCCCGCGGCGGTCTCGGGGTCGGGGAACCCCAGGTCCGCGAGGCGTGCCCAGCGGAAGCGGAGGGCAGCCTCCTCCAGCTCGCTCGGCACCTCCCAGCGGAGGGCCTCCAGCAGGCGGCTGAAGCCGAGCGGATCCTCGGCCATCAGGTCGAGCAGCAGCTCCCGGAGCGCGGCCTGCTCCGGCCCCTCCACCTTCATCTCGACGCGGTACCGGCCGTCGGCCGAATCCAGGGTGACGCCCTCCACCGGCGGGTCCGGCGTCTCCTCCAGGTCGTGCACCACGGTGAACGCCCGGAGCACCGACTCGAGCAGCTCGAGGTCCAGCCCGTGCACCTTCCGGAGGTTCTCCTCGCGCTCGTCGCCATGCGCGGCACGCAGCCACTCGAGGAGCGCATGGGGGTCGAGCGCGTCGCGCTTCCATGCGCCGAGGTCCACCAGCGACTGGAACTGCGCGGGCGTGGCGAGCTGGACCAGCTCGCTCGCATCCGCCAGCCCCACCTCGACCACCGTGGCGTAGAGCTCCTCGGGCGGAAGGGCCTGGACGAGCGCAGCGGCATCGCTCGACGCGACAAGGGCATCCAGTCGTTCGCGCGCCGGCAGCGCCGAGATGCGCTGGAGCGCTGCGGCCCGCTCGGAGGCCGCGTCCCGTCCGTTTCCGGAGGAAGCCACGGCCGCCGTGCCTTGCACGGCCGGTGGCGGCCGCGCAAGCCCCTACAGCGGAGACCGAGCCAGCCGGTTCCGCCGTCAGCTCACCTCACTGGAGCGGCGTCAGGCACTTCGAGGTGACGTTGAAGCCCAGGAGGTAGGGCTGGGTCGTCCCGTCGTTGCTGGTGAGGAGGAACTTGACCAGGAGGTACTTGAACTGCGGCACCGGCCCGGGAGCACGCTGGAGGTTCCCGTCCGAGTTGTCGGTGAACGGCCCGTACTCCTGCGACACGGTGAAGTCGAGGTTGTTCGAGCCACGGACGAAGACCACCACCGAGGCGTTGGGCGGGGTGATGGCGTTCCACCGGACCGTGTCCCACTCGGCGTAGCGCGAGCAGCCGGAGACCGTCTGGCTGAAGCTGCCCTGGTTCAGGGTGATGTGCCGCAGCTGATACCCGGTGAAGTCCGAGTACGTGTAGAGCGCGCCAGCCTGGTTCGCCGAGGTGGTGACGCCACCGGTGGTGCGATCGATGCGCATCACGTTCCCGGTGGAGTTGTTGACCCAGAGGTTCTTGTTCTGGTCGAGGCCGATGCCGATGCTGGTCTTGCTGAAGGTCGAGGTCGCGTCGACCAGCCCGGTGGGCGTTCCGCCGTCGAAGATCCGGACCCCGCCGTCGTCCACGCTCGCGCCCCAGACCAGCGCCGCCGACCCGAGGTTGTTCCGGTCACCGCTGAACCAGACGAACCCGTCGTCGTCCACCGTGACTCCACGGCCCTGGCCGATCTTCGTTCCGCTCGGCGAGGTGAGCGCGGAGAAGTTGAAGACGTCCCAGGTGCCGGCGTCGATCGGGCCGCCGTCGGTCGGCGGGGTGTAGCGGGTGGCCGTGGGACCCGAGCCCCAGTTCGGCACCCAGACCCGCCCCAGCTTGTCCACGGCGATGCCGTAGCCACCGCGGGGGAAACCCGACGGCGGCGAGATGGCATTCGCCAGCAGCGCGACGGCGTTGGTGTCGATGACGGCCACGGTGTTCGAGGTGCGGGCGACGATCCAGAGGCGGTTCTTGCTGTCCACCGCGGAGCCGTAGGGCTCGATGGACGGCACGCCGATGTACATGCCGCCGCCGTCGGGCAGCTGGCCCACGTTGGTGCCTGCCGGGATGGGCTTCGGCAGGCCGTTGAACGGGTCGAGCCGCCACATCCGCCGGTCGATCCAGGTTCCCACCCACACGTCGCCCGGACCGCCCTCGGGCGCCGCCGCGATGGAGATCGACCCCTCGCCGAAGGCGCCGTTGGGGTTGATGTTCCCCAGCTCCTGGGTGAAGAGCACGCACTCGTCGTAGAGCAGCGAGTTGTTGGGGTCGCTCGGGTTCAGGTACTCGTTCGGGGTGATGACGCCGTAGTTCGCGACGTCCGCCGGGTCGTCGAAGCTGGTGTCGATCTTCCCGTTCCCGTTTCGGTCCACGCAGTTGAACGGATTCCCTGCGACCTTCGTGACGTTGAAGAACTGGTTGGCGTGGGAGGCGAAGTTGGCGACCCACATGTCGCCGTTGATGTCGATCGCGGTGCGGCTCGGGTCGTAGACGGAGGCCGCCGAGGTGTGGTTTCGCCGGCCGAGCCCGTCCAGCGGGAAGACGCTGATGTACCGGCCCACCTCGTGGATGCCACCGTCGGGGAGCAGGTTCTTGGTGTCGAACTTGGACACCGTCCCCATCTTCCAGTTGGCGATCCAGGCGTAGTTGATCTCGATGTCCTGGCTGTTGAGCGTGATGCGCCCCAGCGGGTCCACCGTCACGCCGTCGCCGCTGGTGCCCACGCCGCCGTCGAGGTTGAAGCCGCCGTCGGGCGGGAAGTCGATGGTGCCGCTGAAGCCGCCGTCCACCACCGGCGGGCAGACGATGATCTTGCAAGGGTCGGTGACGTTCTGGCCGCCGTCGTTGCCGCCGTCGGTGGTCACGTTGTTGCCGCCGTCGCCGCCGTTACCGCCGCCACCCGGCACCTCCGGGAAGCGCGACACGTCCCCGCTGCACGTGCAGCCGGAGACCGCGGTGATCGCGGCGGCGACCATCAGGAAGGGCAACGCCCGGCGGGTCATCGAGGCTGTCTCCACGAGAGGCTGCACGGGCATGTGCGCCCAGCGGGCACACCACGCGCCCCCTGGCGAGGAATCATCGGGCGAGCACCCGAGTCGGTCAACACACGCGAGGCCCTCAGGAGGTCGCGGTCCAGAGGGACTCCCACACTTCAGGCACCCCCAGCTTTTCCGTTGCCGAGAAACCCAGCACCGTGTCACGCGGGACCGACAGGCGCTCCGCCACGGTCGCGAGGCGCGGCTTGCGCCGTGCCTTGCCGAGCCGGTCGAGCTTGGTGGCGGCCACGAGCACCCGGCGCCCCGCAGCGACGAGGTAGGCCAGTGTGCGGACGTCCTCCTCGGTGGGCCCGACCTCGGCGTCCACGATGGCGACGACACCCCGCAGCGAGGTCCGCCGCTGGATGTAGGTGGTGATCATCCGCTCCCAGCTCGCGCGCTCGGTCCGCGACACCTTGGCGAAGCCGTAGCCAGGGAGGTCGGCGAGGCGCACGGGGCGGCGCTGCTCACCACGCTCCAGCAGCACGTCGAAGAAGTTGAGCGTGCGCGTCCGGCCTGGCGTGTTGGAGACCCGCACCAGCTTCCGGCGGCCGCTGAGCGCGTTGATCATCGACGACTTGCCCACGTTGCTCCGGCCGACGAAGGCGATCTCCGGCACGTCGGCCGGGGGCCATCCGGCCTCCTCCACCGCGGTGGTGAGGAAGCGGGCGTCGAGGACGCGGATCACTTGTCGGCGCGTGGAGCCGGTGAGGCGCCGCGCTTCTGCCGCTCGGCGGTCCAGTGGTCCATCGCCTTCAGCTTCTCGGCGAACTGGAAGGGCCGTAGCGACGGAGAGCTGGGCTCGTGGCAGCTGCGGCACGACTTCTCCGACGGGTCCTGCAGCCCCACCAGCCGCGCCAGCTCGGGGTCCTTCATCACGTAGGCCGGCGCGTAGTACTGGCCGCCGCCGTGGCAGGTCTCGCAGCCGATGGCCGCCATCGACTGGTCGGTGAGGTTCGGCGCGTGGCAGGTCGTGCAGCGGGCCTCGCGCTGCTGCTCGGCGGTGAGCGACTCCATCGAGCGGGCGTGCTTCGACGATCTCCAGGCGGCGTATGCGTCGGGGTGGCAGCCCTTGCAGCTCTCCGGGCCGAGGAAGTCCGCGCCGGCGGCCACCGCGGAGCACACCACGGCGAGCGCGAGCGCCCAGCGGGTCGAGCGAGGGAGGGTCATCGAGCACCGGGCAGATACGGGATTGCCCTCCCCTCTGGCAAGCGCGACCATAGGCCCATGCGTCGGACTGCGCCCGCGCGCGCCCTGCTGGTCACGCTGCTCCTCCTCGCGACGGTGGCCCGCGCCAAGGCCTGGAACGGCGTCGAGCCCGGCGTCACGCGACGGGACGAGGTGGTCAAGCGCTTCGGCCCGCCGAGCAAGACCCTCACCGTGTCCGGCAAGGAGGTCCTGGCCTACACCGACTCGTCGGCGATGAAGGGAACCTCCCAGGCCCAGTTCCGGGTGGACCCGTCCACCGGCCTGGTGGAGCGCATCGACGTCTTTCCTTCCACCGTCGTGGACCACGACACGGTGGAGGCGACCTTCGGTCCGCTGTGCCCCAAGGCCGGCGCCCCACAGCCCGCGGCGTGCTTCAACAAGAAGCTCACCGACGACTACCGCACCTACTACGTCTACTCGCGGCTCGGGCTGGCGGTGTTCTTCGACGAGTCCGAGGACCGGGTGCAGTCCTTCGTCTACACCGCGCCCCGCCCGGTGCCGGCCCCGGCATCCGCGCCGAACCCCGCCCCGGCCTCCGGGTCCGCGCCCCCTCGCTGATGCGGGTGGTGGGCCTCACCGGCGGGATCGCCTCGGGCAAGAGCACCGTCACGGCGATGTTCCGGCAGCTCGGCGCCGAGGTCATCGACGCGGACCAGGTGGCGCGGGACGTGGTGGAGCCCGGCACGCCGGGGCTGGAGGAGGTGGCGCGCCGGTTCCCGGGCGTGGTGGACGCAGCCGGGCGGCTGGACCGGGTGGCTCTCGGGCGGCGTGTGTTCGCCGACCCGGACGAGCGGCGCGCGCTGGAGGCCATCGTCCACCCGAGGATTCGCGAGGAGGTGGCGCGGAGGACCGAGGCGCTCGCCCGCGCGGGAGTGACCGTGGTGCTCTACGACGCCGCGCTCCTCATCGAGAACGGGCTGCACCGAGGGATGGACGGGGTGGTGCTCGTCTCCGCGCCCGAGTCCGTGCAGCGCGCCCGGCTCGCCGCGCGCGACGGGCTGGACGAGGCAGCCATCACCGCACGGCTGGCGGCGCAGCTCCCCCTGGCCGACAAGCGGGCGCACGCCACCTGGGTGGTCGACAACGGCGGCTCGCTCGACGACACACGGGCCCAGGTCCGGCGAATCTGGGAGGACATCCGCCGGAGCGTTTGACGTAAGTTCCGCTGGCCATGTCTCGGAGCGAGGGCGCGACGCTGGTCACCGGCTATCCCGGGTTCATCGGGAAGCGGCTGGTGGAGCATCTCGCGCAGGAGTCCCCCGCGCGGGTCTACGCCCTCGTGCAGCCGCGCTTCCTGGACGTGGCCCGGGGGCTGGCCGCGCGGGTGCAGGGTGCGCCGGTCGAGGTACTCGCCGGCGACGTCACCGACCTGCACCTCGGGCTCTCCGGCGACGAGGTGGAGCGCGTCGCCGGGAGCGTGACTCGCCTCTTCCACCTCGCGGCGCTGAACCAGCTCACCGTGTCGCGGGAGGTGGCCTGGCGGACCAACGTGGACGGCACCCGGAACGTGCTCGAGCTCGCGCGCGAGTGCCGCGGGCTCGAGCGGCTGGTGCACTTCAGCACCTGCCACGTCGCCGGGACCCGCGAGGGCGTCATCGCCGAGGACGAGCTGGACCGGGGCCAGGAGTTCCGCAACGCATGGGAGGAGACCAAGTTCCACGCGGAGAAGTCGGTGGCCCGGGCGATGGACGGGCTGCCCATCACCATCGTCCGTCCCTCGACGGTGGTGGGTGACTCCCGCACGGGAGAGATCGACCGCTTCGAGGGCCCGTACGCCCTCGGCATCCTGCTGGTGGCGAGCCCGCTGATCGTTCCCCTCCCCCTGCCGGGCAACGGCATCGCGCCGCTGAACGTCGTCCCGGTCGACTTCGTCGTGCGGGCCGCGGCCCAGCTCGCCTCGGACTCGAGGGCGCGTGGGCGGACGTTCCACCTCGTGGACGAGAGCCCGATGAGCGTGGCCCGGGTCTACGAGCTCATCGCCGAGCGGGCGAACCGGCGCGTCCCGAAGCTCACCTTCCCGGCGCGGGCAGCGGAGGCGGTGCTGCGTCTTCCGCTGCTCGAGCGGGTGACCCGGCCGCAGCGCGCGGCCCTCGGCTACATCAACCAGCTGGCGTGGTTCACGAGCGCCGGGACCCTGGAGCTGCTGGAGGGCACCGGCATCCGCTGCCCCCGACTGTCGACCTACCTGGACACGCTCATCGCCTACGTCCGGGAGGACTACGCCAGGAAGCAGGCCGCCGAGGCGGAGACGCTGGTGGAGGACCCGCTGGACGAGGGAGCGAAGGCGAACGCGTGACCATCGCGCCCGGACAGACCTTCTCGCTGGTCCGCGAGTGCGACCGCTACCGCTCGCTCTACTACGCGGGGGCGAGCGGCGATTTCAATCCCATCCACATCGACGTCGAGGTCGGTCAGGCCGCGGGGCTGGGCGGCGTCATCCTCCAGGGACTGTGCACCCTGGCCTGGGGCGTGGACGCGTTCGCGCGCTTCCTGGGAGACCCGGGGCTGGTCACCGGGGTGAAGGCGCGCTTCAGCAAGCCGGTGCGTCCGGAGGACACGGTGCGGTTCGAGGGCACCGTCACCGCGGTCTCGGGCGGCGTGGTGAGGGCGTCGGTCGTTGCCCGGAACCAGGCCGGCGACGAGGTGCTGAAGAACGTGACGGTCGAGGGTCGGGCCCGGGAGGAGCGCGAGACGGGTGGCGGGGGCCGCGTGCCGGGGATGACGGCCGACATGGCGTACGCGGCGGAGGTGCTCCGGATGTCGCGCTCCGAGCTCCTCGAGGAGGCGCGGCTCCCCCCCTCGTCCGGAAGGTCGCCCGCCCCGACGGAAGGCGCGCAGGCGGAGCGAGGACCGGGACGCACGAGCCTCGGCCAGACCTGGGGCCCGTTCCGCTACGTCATGGGCGCCGAGAAGATGCGGGAGTACGCCGTCGCCATCTCCGGCGGCGTTCCCTCGTACATCTCCACCGGGCTGCCGGAGGACCTGCACCCCGTGCTCCACGACGAGGAGGCGGCGGCACGGTCGCCGTGGGAATCGCTCATCGCGTTCCCGATGTTCGCGGTCCTGTTCTCCATCGCCCCGGCACAGGCGGCGCTGCTCGACCCTGCGATGGAGGTGGACGTGTTCCGCGTCCTGCACGGCGAGCAGGAGTTCGAGTTCCGCGAGGTGCTCCGGCCGGGGGACGTCCTGCTCACCACCGGCACGCTCGAGTCGCGCTCGGCGCGCGGGAACAACGAGCTGTTCGTCATCCGCACCGACTCGGTGAACCAGCACGGCCGGCTGGCGGTGCGCGGGCGCTTCACCGCGTTCGTCCGCGGCTGAGCCCGCGCTCAGCTGACGATGACGCGCTGGTCCAGCAGCTGCGCGAGGATGCGCGCGGTGTCCAGGCGGGACATGCCGGACACCGAGAAGAGGTCCTCGAAGCTCAGCGTCCCGTCGATCTGCGCGAGCATGAAGCCGGCCCGGTGGTCGAGGTTGAGCCAGATGACCTCGTCCTCCTTGAGCCGGACCCGGGGGACGGCGCTGAGCTTGCCGATCTTCGACTCGTAGTTGGTCTGGAGCTTCGTCTCGCTCCGGGCGAGCGCGTCGCTCAGCCCGGTGAGGTCGGGCCAGAGCGCCTGCGCCTGGAGGAGCAGCTCGCGCGCTCCGCTGTGGTCGTCCAGGTTCTGTAGCTCCCGGGCGCGCTCGAACATCCGCACCGCCTCGGAGTGCGGGTCGCGCGGAACGGGCAGCGGGGTCAGGCCCGAGATGGTGCGCGGCTCGGCGAGGAGCTCCAGCGAGACGGCTGGCTCCTCCGGGGCGAGCAGCGTGGGCCCCTCGCCCTCCGCGCCCCAGGCGTCGCTGACGAGCTCGCTCTCTCCGGAGGGTGAGGAGACGGGCGCCACCGCGGGCGGGGCCGCGGAGGCGGGGGGGACGCGTGGAGTCGGCGGCGGAACCACCACGCCCACGCCGGAGGGAAGCGGAACCGGACCCGCGCCTCGCGAGGGAGTGGTCGCCGGGGAGCTCTGGGGCATCGTCCAGGGCACGGGCTCGAGCGAGGGCGACGGCTCGGGCGGCAGTCCGACGACGTGGGTCTCCAGCGTGGGGGTGCCTCTCGGCGCGGCGGCGGGCGGTTGCCACGGCGGCACGGACGCAGGAGTCCCCCGCGCCGGGGAGCCGGCCGAAGGGAGCGGGACGGGACCGCTCCGGGGAAGGTCCGGGCGTGGACCCGGGATGGGCGACGCCGCGAACAGCGGACGGATGGGCGGAGGCGTTGGCAGCGACGGAAGGGGGATGGCGCCCGTCGTCGCCGGACGGAGCGGTCCCGGCACCGGGCTGCTCGCGCCCGGGGCCAGCACCGCCGGACGTGGCATGACCCCCGGAGTCCGCGAGACCACGGTGGGCTCCTGGAAGAGCCCGGGAGGCGGGCCGGGGACGGGGCTATGGACGCCGGGCTCCGGTGGGAGCGGGATGGCGCCGGTCGTGAGAGACGAGGCGGCCGCCGAAGGCGAGACCAGCTCCGGCTTCGTGAGCACCGGCACCGGCTTCGGGCCCGAGCGGCTCAGCGCCGCGGGGGTTCCCTCGGAGAGCTCGAGCCCGAAGTCATCCCCGCTCTCCCCCATGTCGTCGCCCTGGAACTCGTCTCGCGGCTGGAGCGGCGACGGGCCCCAGGGAATGGTGCTCATCGGTCCGGGCGCGCTGGGTGCGCCCGCCGGCGGGCGGACGAAGAACCGTGCGGTGTTCCCCATCCCGTCGGAGGGCGGCGCGTTCCACCACTCCTCGGGAATCGAGGCCGCCGTGGCCGGCTGGTCGTCCTGGAAGAGCCGGGGAAGCGGGACGGAGAAGAGGTCCGTCCGCGAGACCGGGACGTCCCTGAGCTCCTGGGGCACGGCCTCGGACTTGTCGACCGAGTGGCCCAAGAGCTCCCGGGCGCGGATGCTGTCCGGGTCCAGCTTCAGGGCCTGCTCGAAGAGCTTCCTGGCGCCATCGAGGTCGCCGCTCATCTTCAGCCAGAGGCCGGCCTCGAGCAGCTGGTTGGCCCGCGCACTCACTGTCGCGCTCCCAGGCGCTCGAGGACGCCGACGAAGAGCACCCGGGTGCGCTCGAGCTGATCCACCCAGTCGGTGAGGGCCGCCAGGTCGGCGCCCTCCGCGGCGGCGCGCGCCGAGGCGATGACCTCCTCGGCTCGCCGCAACGCCTCGCGCCCGAACTCGCTGCTCCCGGTGAGCTGCCGCACGCGAGGAATCAGCGCCGAGACCTCCGCCGCCGCGCTGGTGAGCGCGTTCCGCTTCTGCTCCACCTCGGAGGAGACGCGCGCCTCGAGCATGCTGTCCGCCTGCTGCTCGAGGATGCTCTTCAGCTCATCCGGGGTGAGGCCGCCCGAGGCGGTCACGGTGATCGACTGCTCGAGGCCCGTCTCCTTGTCCCGCGCGGAGACCGAGACGATGCCCTCGGAGTTGATCTCGAAGTTGACCTCGATCTCCACCTCGCCCCGTGGCGCGAGCCGCAGGCCGGAGAGGATGAACTCGCCGAGCAGCTCGTTCTGGTGCGCGAGCTCGCTCTCCCCCTGCAGGACCATGATCTTCACCGTGGTCTGCCCGTCCCGGCTGGTGTGGAACAGCTCGGTCACCGAGGTGGGGACGGTGGTGTTCTTGGGGATGAGCACCCGGTTGTAGCCGCCCGCGATCGCCACCCCCAGGCTCTGGGGCGTGACGTCCAGGAGGAGCACCTGGTTGGACGGCTGCATCAGCGCATCGGCCTGGAGCGAGGCGCCGAGGGCCACCACCTCCTCCGGGTGGACACCCTTGGACGGGTCGCGCTGGAAGTGACGGCGCACCGC
Source organism: uncultured Myxococcaceae bacterium (assembly GCA_964507515.1). Taxonomy (GTDB): domain Bacteria; phylum Myxococcota; class Myxococcia; order Myxococcales; family Myxococcaceae; genus RPRB01. The sequence continues at coordinate 7,224 of CAZDSB010000596.1, read as the reverse complement.
CCGCTGCACCGCGGGCATGCGCGTCATCCCGCCGACGAGGACGATCTCCCGCAGCTCGTCGGGATGGACGTCGGCCTCGGTGAGCACCTTGTCCACGATCTCCACCGTGCGCTCGACCAGGTCCTGGGTCAGCTCCTCGAAGCGCGCGCGGGCCAGCGTCGCCTGGAGGTGGATGGCCGAGGTCCCGCCCGGCGGGGTGTAGAGGAACGGCAGGTTGATGTTGGTCTCGTTGAGCTCCGAGAGCTCGATCTTCGCCCGCTCGGCCGCGTCCTTCAGCCGCTGGAGCGCCATCCGCTCCTTGCGCAGGTCGACGCCGTGCTCCTTGGCGAAGTTCATCACCAGCATCTCGATGATGCGGTTGTCGAAGTCCTCGCCGCCCAGGTAGGTGTCGCCGCCGGTGGCGACCACGTCGAACACGCCCTTGGCCACCTCGAGCACGCTCACGTCGAGCGTACCGCCGCCGAGGTCTAAGACGGCGATCTTCCCGGTGACCTGCTTGCCGAACCCGTAGGCCAGCGCCGCGGCGGTGGGCTCGTTGAGGATCCGGAGCACGTCGAGCCCGGCGATCCGTCCCGCGTCCTTGGTGGCCTGCCGCTGGCCGTCGTTGAAGTACGCCGGGACCGTCACCACCGCCTTGGTCACCGACCGCCCGAGGGCCGCCTCGGCGTCGAGCTTGAGCTCGCGGAGCACCGCCGCCGAGATCTCCGGGAGCGAGACCGCCTTGTCCCCCATCTGCACGCGGACGTCGTCGTGCTCCCCGCACACGATCTGGTAGGGCAGCGATTCGCGCGCCCTGCGCACCTGGTCCGAGCTGAACTTCCGGCCGATGAGCCGCTTGGCGGCGTAGACCGTGTGCTCCGGATTGGTGATGGCCTGGCGCTTGGCGAGCTGACCCACCAGGCGCTTCCCGGCGCTGGTGACCGCGACGATGGACGGCGTCAGGTTCTGCCCGGTGCGGTTGGGGATGACGTGTGGCTGACCGCCCTGGACGATGGCCACCACGCTGTTGGTGGTGCCGAGGTCGATGCCGATGACGGGCTCCTGTTCAGCCATCCTGAGGGCTTCAGCGTACCCGACGGTAGGCTTTCAGCGTACTTGCCGGAGCAGGGCCTTGGCCTCGGCGTTCTTCGGGTCCAGCTTCAGGGCCGCCTCGAGATGTCGGCGTGCCACCGAGCCCATCCCCATCCGGAGGCAGATCTCCCCCAGGAGCAGCTGTGACGGAAGGTGGTCCGCACGGAGTGTGACGGCGCGCTGGGCGAAGCCCCGGGTCTCGGCGAGGGGGTGCCCCGCCTTGTGGAGCCAGCGCGCGGCCTCGTAGGCCGCATCCGGCCGCTTGGGGTCCAGCTCCGAGGCTCGGACGAAGGCCTTGGCGGCGCCGGCGGCGTCGTTCCCGCTCGCAGCCTCGTTCCCGGCCTTCATCTCGTCGTCGGCGCGCCGGCTCGCGAGCTGCTGCTTGGCCTCCGCCTCCAGCGCCGAGCGGTCCTTGCCTCCGTGGCCCCCGAGCGCCTTGGCCTGCGAGAGCAGATGGAGGGCCTTCTCCGGCGCGGTCTGCATCTGGCGCTGCGCCTCGTCCACGAGGGCGCCGGCCCGGGCGTTCCTGGCGAGGTAGGGATGGCGAGCGAGCCGGGCCCGTCGCTCGTCGGCGCGCGGGTCGGCCGCGGGTGCGCTCCCGCCGTGGCCCGCCCGCGAGACGGAGCGGGCCGTCGCGCTGGCGGACGGCGGTGGGAGGTGGCGGAGGGCCTCGGAGAGCTTCTCGTGGGCCTCGCTGAGCCGCTGGAAGATGCGCTCCAGGCGTGCGCGGAAGCTGCCGAGGTTCTTGCCGTAGTAGCGGTCGGGGTGGAAGACGCGGCTCGCCTCGAAGTAGGCCAGCTTCACCGCTTCCGCGTTCGCGCCCGGCTTGAGCCCGAGGACCGTCCAGTCGTCCCGCCCCAGCAGCGCCTCGCGGGCGAGGATCTCGCGCTTGCGGTCCGGCTCGAGGTCCACCGCTTCGGTGAGGGGGTCGTGCTGGTCCGTGCCGCTGGGCAAGAAGTTTGGTCCCCGACTGGACGCGACTTCTCGACGCTAGCGTGCACGCTCCCGGGTGGTCAAACCTGCGACGGGGGTGGGGCGAGCGCGACCACCGCCTCCTCGAGGATGCGCAACCCCTCGTCCAGCTCCTCGCGGGTGACCACGTAGGGCGGCGCGATGCGCACGGTGCGCTCGCCGGCGAGGTTGCAGAGCATCCCGCGCTCCCGGCACCGGGTGACCACCGCTCCCGCGTCGAAGGACAGCTCGAAGCCGAGGAGGAGCCCGCGCCCGCGGACGTCCTTGAACAGAGCCGGGTGGCGGGTCTGCATCTGCCGTCCGCGCTCGATGACGTGCGCGCCCTTCTCGAGGTTCGAGGCGAGGACGCGCGGGTCGCTGGCCATGCGCACCGTGGCGATGGCCGCAGCGGCTGCCACGGGGTTCCCGCCGAAGGTGCTCCCGTGAGTCCCGGGCGACAGCGCCTTCCCCGTCTCCTCGGTGCACACCATCGCCCCGATGGGGAGCCCGTTGGCGAGCCCCTTCGCGAGGCTGAACCCGTCGGGACGGATGCCCTCGTGCTGGAAGGCGAACATCTTCCCGGTGCGGCCCATCCCGGTCTGCACCTCGTCGATCAGGAGGAGCACGCCGCTCTCGTCGGCGAGCGTCCGCAGCGCGCGCAGGAAGCCCTCGGGCGCGGTGCGCACCCCGCCTTCACCCTGCACCGGCTCGACGAGGATCGCCGCCGTCCTGGGACCCACCGCGTTCCGCACCGCCGCGAGATCTCCGTAGGGCACGTGCACGACGCCGGGGAGCAGCGGCTCGAAGCCCTTCTGGTACTTGGTCTGCCCGGTCGCGGTGACGGTGGCCAGGGTGCGGCCGTGGAAGCTGGTCTCGAAGCAGACGAACTCGAAGCGACCGGGCTGTCCGCGCGCGTGCTGCGACTTCCGCGCGAGCTTGAGCAGCGCCTCGTTGGCCTCCGCGCCCGAGTTGCAGAAGAAGGCGCGATCCAGACCGGAGAGCGAGGTGAGCAGCTCGGCGAGCGTGACCTGCGGCTCGGTGTAGAAGACGTTGGAGGTGTGCCACAGCCGGTCCATCTGCGCCTTGGCGGCGGCGGTGATCTCCGGGTGGCAGTGGCCGAAGGGCAAAGTGGCGATGCCGCCGAGCAGGTCGAGGTAGACGTTGCCGTCCGCGTCCCAGACCTTCGTGCCCTGGCCGCGCTCCAGCGCGATGGGCTGCTGCTTGTAGTTCTGGAGGAGGTGCGCCCGCGCGCGGTCCATCACCGCGCGGTTCTTGGAGGGCTGCTGGCGCTCGACACCGGGGACGGCGGTCTGCGGAATGGGCATGGCGTGTTCTTCAGAGAATATAGCGAGAGAGGTCCTCGTCCTCGACGACCTCTTTCAGCCGCGTGCGGACGACCGCGGCGTCGATGACCTCGTCCCGGGAGCGCCCCGCGTCGCTGGCCTCGAAGGAGACCGGGTCGAGCAGCCGCTCGAGGATGGTGTGCAGGCGCCGGGCGCCGATGTCCTGCGTCCGGGAGTTCACCAGGGCGGCGATCCGCGCCACCTCGGTGACGGCGTCGTCGGTGAAGTGGAGCGACACGCCCTCGGTCTCGAGGAGCGCGGTGTACTGGCGGATGAGCGAGTTGCGCGGCTCCCGCAGGATCCGGACCAGGTCCTCCTGCCGCAGTGGCTCGAGCTCCACCCGGATCGGGAAGCGGCCCTGCAGCTCGGGGATGAGGTCCGCGGGCTTGCTGACGTGGAAGGCGCCGGCGGCGATGAACAGGACGTGGTCGGTCTTCACCGGACCGTACTTCGTGGTGACGGTGCTGCCCTCGACGATGGGGAGGATGTCGCGCTGCACGCCCTCGCGGCTGACGTCGGGACCACCGCCCCTGGCCGCGCCCTCGCGGCTGGCGATCTTGTCGATCTCGTCGATGAAGATGATCCCGGCGGACTCGGCGCGGAGCAGGGCTTCGCGGTTGACCCGGTCCTGGTCCACGAGCCGGCCAGCCTCCTCCTGGGCGAGGAGGTCGAGCGCCTCGGGGACGGTGACGCTGCGCCGGCGGGTGCGCGCCATCCCCGGCATGGTGCGGAACAGGTCGGAGAGGTTGACGCCGATCTCCTCCATGCCCTGCCCGGAGAAGTTGCGGAGGAAGGTGGGACCCGCGTCGGCGACGTCGATCTCCACCATCCGGTCATCGAGGGTCCCCGCGCGGAGCTGGGCGCGGAGCTTCTCCCGCTCGGCGTCGCCGATCCGGCCTGGCGGAGGCGGAGGCGGAGCGAAGCCCATGGAACCGGGGCGAGGCGGCGCCGGGTTGCCGTGAGTGAGGAGGTCCACCAGCCGGTCCTCGGCGGCCTCGCGCGCGCGGGCCCGGACCTTGGCGGTCTCCTCCTCGCGGACCAGGGCGATGGAGGCCTCGACCAGGTCGCGGACCATGGACTCGACGTCGCGCCCGACGTAGCCGACCTCGGTGAACTTGCTCGCCTCGACCTTCACGAACGGCGCCTGCGCGAGGCGGGCGAGCCGGCGGGCGATCTCGGTCTTCCCCACCCCGGTGGGCCCGATGAGGATGATGTTCTTCGGGGTGATCTCGTCTCTGAGCTCGCCCGTGACGCGCTGGCGGCGCCAGCGGTTGCGGAGCGCGATGGCCACCGCGCGCTTGGCCGCGGACTGACCGACGATGTAGCGGTCCAGCTCGGAGACGATCTCCCGGGGTGTGAGGCTGGCGCCGCCCGCGGGCATCGCTGTTCAGAGCTCCTCGAAGCTGAGATTGCGGTTGGTGTAGATGCAGGTGTCGGCGGCGATGCCGAGCGCGACCTCGGCGATCTGCCGGGCGCCCAGGGTCGAGTGATCGAGCAGCGCGCGGGCCGCGGCGAGAGCATAGGGCCCGCCCGAGCCCACGGCGGCGGCGCCGAAGTCGGGCTCGATGACGTCCCCTGCCCCGCTGAGGACGAAGGTGCGCTCGACGTCGGCGACGACGAGGAGCGCCTCGAGGCGGCGGAGGAAGCGATCGGTCCGCCAGTCCTTGCCCAGCTCCACGCAGGCGCGGGCGAGGTTGTGCTTGTACTCCTGGAGCTTCGACTCGAAGCGCTCGAAGAGGGTGAACGCGTCGGAGGTGCTGCCGGCGAACCCGGCGAGGACGCGGCCGTCGCCGAGGCGGCGCACCTTGCGGGCGCTGGCCTTCATCACCGTCTTGTCGAGCGTGACCTGGCCGTCGCCGCCGATCACCACCCGGCCGTCGCGGCGCACGCAGAGGATGGTCGTTCCGTGGAACATTGGGAGAGTCCCGGCCATGTAACAGCCGGGTGCGAGGGGTTCCATCCCCGAGTGCGAAGAAGCGTCGGGTCGCCGAGTCGTTCTGCGCTTGGCTGAACGGCCGGGAGCGGCCGTCGATTGCCCGCGGCGCCCGAGGCGAGCGCCTCAGGCGTGCGGATGCGTCCGGTCGTAGACCGCCTGGAGCTGCTCGATGCTCACCTGGGTGTACTTCTGCGTCGTCGACAGGCTGGCGTGGCCGAGCAGCTCCTGGATGACGCGGACGTCCGCTCCCCCGGCGAGGAGGTGCGTCGCGAAGGAGTGTCGGAGCGCGTGCGGGCTCACCTTCCGCTGCAGCGCGAGCTGGAGCACGGTGCGGTCGAGGTGTCGGGCGACGCTGCGGGAGGTGAGCCGGCCGCCGCGGTGGTTGAGGAAGAGCGCGGTGGGGTCCTGTCCCGGTGCGAGCTTCGCGAGGAGCTCGCCGCGGCGCTCGAGCCAGCGCCGGAGCGCGGTGACGCAGCCCGCGTTCATCGGACAGAGTCGCTCCTTGCGGCCCTTGCCCATCACCCGGACGCTGCGCGAGCGCAGGTCGAGATCGTCCACGTCCAGGCCGCAGGCCTCGCTGACCCGGAGCCCGGAGCCGTAGAGCAGCTCGAAGAGCGCGCGGTCGCGGAGCCCGAGCGGTCCGTCCTTGCCGGGCACGGTGAGCACGGCGAACACTTCGTCCACCGGGAGGACGTGGGGAAGGCGGGTGGGCAGCTTCGGGCTCCTGACGGTGCGCGCCGGGCTGGAGGCGACGCGCCCGGTGGTGACCAGGAAGCGGTAGAGGGCGCGCACCGATGCCAGCGCACGGGCGCGGCTGCGGGGCGCGTGGTCCACCGCGAGCGTCCCCAGCCAGCCGCGGATCGTCCCGTGGTCGGCGGTACCCAGGTCGCGCCCGGCACCGTCGAGGTAGCGGACGAAGCCGCGCACGTCGGAGAGGTACGCCTTCACCGTGTGCGGTGAGCTGCCGCGGGCGTGCGTCAGCGACTCCTCGAAGGCGTCGAGCCAGGCGTCCTGCATGCGGGCAGTTCGAGCGTACGGCCCGTCCACGGGCCGGGCGAGTTTCCGTCGGGCCTGTTCCGGCAACCCGGTGACGGTTTCCCGGACGTTCTCGCGCAAGGAGGGGCGAACCGGGGATGCAGCACCTCGCTCCCCCAACGCCCGAGGTCGCCATGCGTCTTCTCCGGCTCTCCGTCTGCGCGCTCCTCATGTCCAGCTGCGGAGGCGGGGGCGGCAACCCTCCGCCCGGTGGAGGTGGGAGTGGGCCCGGGTTCCGGGCCACGATCGACGGGCAGGGCTGGCAGGCCGAATCGATCGGCACCTCCGCCGCCGCCGTTCCGGGCGTGCCCGGCTCACTCGTGATCGTGGGCGCGCAGACCTCGGGCGGGGTGACGCGCGGGCTGACGCTGACCCTCTACAACATCGCCTCGACCGGCACGTACCCGCTGGGGGTCAGCAGCGACGTGTTCGGCGGCATCGGCCTGGTGGGCGAGGGATCCGGCGGCGGCGGGAACGCGCAGTCCTGGATCACCGACAACACCGGGGCAGCGGGGACAATCACCCTCACCAATCTCTCGGGCGGGCGGATCGCCGGGACGTTCTCCTTCGTCGCCTCACCCGGGCACAGCAACACCGTCGGAGGCACCCGGACCGTGACCGACGGAAGCTTCGACCTGGCTCTCTCGGGGAACCTGACCCCTGTGCCGGCGAACGTCGGCAGCAAGCTCGCGGCGACGCTGGGCGGGCGGTCCTACAACGCCTCCACCGTCTCCGGCTTCGCCACCGCTCCCCTGGGAGGCCCGGGGGTGGTCATCAGCACGCTGAACAAGGACCACGGCATCTCCATCACCCTGAGCGACGTCAGCGCTCCCGGCACCTACGCGCTCGACAACGCCGGTGGAAACGCACGCCTGATGAGCGCCGGGC
>CAZDSB010000595.1:0-3643 GCA_964507515.1 uncultured Myxococcaceae bacterium | reverse complement strand
AGGGCGGTACCTGGACGACCCGGGACTGCTCGGGGCATATCTCTTGTTCTATTGGCCGGTGAGCTACGCGCAGGCGCGGGCGGTGCTCGGCGAGCTGGCGCGTCGGCCTCGGTCGGTGCTGGACCTGGGGAGCGGGCCTGCGCCGGTGGCGTTCGCGGCGCTGGATGCGGGCGCCTCGGAGGTGACGGCGGCGGACCGGAGCGCGCCGGCGCTGACGCTCGCACGTGCGCTGGCGGCCGAGGCGGAGGAGCCGCTCGCCACGCGGGCCTGGACCGGCGGGGCGGCGCTGCCGGAGGGACAGTTCGATGCCATCACCCTCGGGCACGTGCTGAACGAGCTGGGGCGCGGGCCGGCGGCGATCTCCGAGCGGGCCTCACTGCTCGAGCGGGCCGCGGCGCAGCTCCGACCCGGGGGCTCGCTGGTGGTGCTCGAGCCCGCGCTGCGGGACACGTCGCGCGAGCTCTTGCAAGTCAGGGACATGCTGGTGCAGCGCGGGTTCGCGGTGCGGGCGCCGTGCCTGTGGCGAGGAGACTGCCCGGCGCTGGTGAAGGGCTCGGACTGGTGCCACGCCGAGCGGACCTGGGCGCCGCCGCCGCTGCTCGACGCGCTGGCGCGCGAGGCGGGGCTGCACAAGGAGGCTCTGAAGATGAGCTACCTCGTGCTCGCGCCAAGGGCAGAGGCGTGGTCCGAGCCGCCGCCGGGGAGGCTGTTCCGGATCGTGTCCGAGCCGCTCGAGGGGAAGGGCCGGCAGCGGTACATGGGGTGCGGACCGGAGGGACGGGTCGGCCTCGCGCTCCAGGAAAAGCATCGGTCGGCGTCCAACGGCGTCTTCTTCTCCCTCCGGCGCGGGGACGTCGTGGCGGTCGAAGGGACGGAGGCCCGCGGGGACGGGCTCGCGCTGGTGGAGGGCAGCTCGGTGCGACGGGTCGCCTCCGCCGGGCAACCGTTCCCGCCGCCCGCCCGGGATGGATGACAGGGGAGGTGTTTGACACCTCGAAAAGTCCCGTGAATTCGGGGGCTTCATCCGGGTCCAGGCGCGCCCAGGATCCTGGGAGGTGTTCGCCGCCGTCGAGACCTGGGGTCCACTCACCGGCCGCCTGGACCGAGCGTCCGCGCCTTCCAGTCGCTCGCGTGGGCCATACCGCCTCCCTGCTTCCACAGGGGCAGGTGCTCCTCCTCGGAGTGCCGACGCCTCGGGCGCCTGGCCGATGAAGGCCGCCGAGCTCTACGACTGACCAAGCGCGCCCCCCGCCGCGGCTCAGAGGCTCAGGTGCCGCGCGAGCTGCTCGAGGCTCTCGAGGTCATTCGCCGGCGCGAAGACGTCGAGGTGAGGCAGCGCCGCCTGCATCCCTCGCGTCAGCGGCTCGTACCCGGGGCTGCCGAGGAGCGGGTTCAGCCAGACCAGCCGACCCGCGCGGCGGTGCAGCAACGCGAGCGCCGCCCCCAGCACCTCGGGGTCCCCGGTCTCCCAGCCGTCGCTGAGCACCACGACCACCGTCCGCCGGTCCACGAGCCGTGGCCAGGTGGCGACGAAGGTCGAGAGCGACTCTCCGATGCGCGTTCCTCCGCTCCAGTCCTGCACCCGGTCCGACAGGTTCCCCAGCGCATCGCGGTACCCCGGTGCCCGGAGCTCGTCGGTCACCCGGCTCAGCCGCGTCGCGAAGACGAACGTCTCCACCCGGAAGAACGCGTTCTGGAGAGCGTAGAGGAACTGCAGCAGCAGCCGTGCGTACAGGTCCATCGACCCGGAGACGTCGGCGAGGATGACCAGCCGCGTTCGCCGGAGCTTGCGGCGACGGTAGGTCAGCGTGGACAGCTCTCCGCCGGTCTTGAGCGCCTCGCGGAGCGTGCGCCGGAGCGACACCTGCTCTCCTCGCCGCGAGAGCTTCCACCGCCGGCCCGGACGCGCGCTCAGCCTTCGCGCGATGCGCCGTGCGAGGGTGGTCACGGCACGGAGCTCGTCCTCGCCGAACGACGCGAAGTCCTGCCGGCCGAGCGCCTCGCGGGAGCTCGGGGCCGGCACCGCGAGCTCCTCCAGCTCCCGCTGCGCATGCACCGTCCTCCGCCTGGATGACGCAGCCGCGGGGCTCTCGGACTCCTCGTCCGCGTCCGGAGGAACGACAGGAGGATTGCGAGCCACCGGGGTGGGGCCGGCCCAGAAGGAGTCGAAGAGATCCTCGAACAGCGGCACGTCCTCCACCCGCTTCACCAGGGTGGTGCGAAGCCCCAGCCGGACGTCCTCGCGGTCCATCAGATCCACCGAGCCGAGGGCCCGGGTCGCGTCGAGCGTGTCCCCCGGACCGAGCGAGAGCCCCTCGGCCCGGAGGCGCCGGCAGAAGCGCGCGGTGTGCTCGACCAGGTCGGCGGCGACGGCGCTCATGCCACCGGCGAGGAGAGCGCGGCGAGCTCCCCCGCGTCGAGCCGTGCGCTCACGGTCCGGAGGTCTTCCTCGTCCTTCAGGAAGCATCCGAGCGTCTCCCGGACCAGCTCCTCGTCCAGGTGCGTGGCGTGGAGCGCCACCAGCGCCCTCGCCCAGTCCAGCGACTCGGCGACGCCCGGCACCTTCGCGAGCTTCATGCGGCGAAGCGAGTGGATGAAGGCGGTGACCTCGCGTGCCAGCCGCTCGTCGATGCCCGGGATGCGGGTCCGGACGATCCGCAGCTCCTTCTCCAGGGACGGGTAGTCGATCCAGAGATACAGGCACCGGCGGCGAAGGGCATCGGAGAGGTCACGGGCGCGGTTCGAGGTGAGGACGACCGAGGGCCGCGCCGCGGCGCGCACCGTTCCCACTTCCGGGATGGTCACCTGGAAATCCGAGAGGACCTCGAGGAGGAAGGCCTCGAACTCCTCGTCCGCCCGGTCCACCTCGTCGATCAGCAGCACCGGCGGGCGACCTTGATGGGTGATGGCCGCGAGCAGCGGGCGCTTGAGGAGGAAGCGCTCGCTGAAGATGTCCGCCTCGCGCGCCGCCACCGACGCATCCCCCTCCTGCTGCAGCCGGATGTGCAGGAGCTGCTTCGGGTAGTTCCACTCGTAGAGCGCGGTGGTCGCGTCCAGGCCCTCGTAGCACTGCAGCCGGATGAGATCGCCCTGCTGCATCACCGCGAGGACCTTCGCGATCTCCGTCTTTCCGACGCCCGGGTGCCCCTCCACCAGCAGCGGCTTGCCGAGCGCCATCGAGAGATGGACGGCCGTCGCCACCGCCCGGTCGGTAACGTAACCCTCCCGCTCCATCGCCTGCTGGTTGCGCTGGATCTCCTCGCGCACTATCCCGCCCGCTCCAGCGCCGTGGCCACGGCGCGCCGGGTGAAGGTGACGGCCAGCGCTTTCCAGTACTCGGGATCCATGCGCGGATCCGAGCGCACGGTGAGGCCCTGAGTGGCGCGGTCCGCCGCCGCGGCCACCACGCCCGCGTCCGCCGCCTGCCCCAGGAGCGCCGCCTCCGTCGCCGAGGCACGGACCGCCTTGGAGCCCACCCCGGTGATCGCCACCCGCGCCGCGGTGATCTTCCGTCCGGAGACCGTGAGCAGCGCCGCCACCCCGACGACGGCGTAGCGGGAGGCCGGGTGAGGGAACTTCGCGTAGGCGCCTCCGGAACCGGCCGGCGGGAGGGGGACGCGCACCTCGGTGAGCAGCTCGCCCG
>CAZDSB010000594.1:0-3096 GCA_964507515.1 uncultured Myxococcaceae bacterium | reverse complement strand
CGTCACGAGCGCCTCGACGAGGCAGCGCGTTCCTCAGCTGGCGAGACCGGCGAACGAGAGCAGCACCGCGCGCACCGCCTCGCGCGCGCCGGGGTGTGCCGTCGCGCCGCTGCGCGAGAGCTCCTCCGGACAGGCCCCGCCGAGAACGGCGACCGGGGTGCGCTGCTCCTCGGCGACGAACCGGGCCTGCGCCAGGAGAGCGACCGACGCCTCGGTCAGCACCAGGCCCGCGGCGTCGGAAGTGAACGTCCGCCACAGGGGCCGGCCCAGCTCCCCGGCGGGGACCACGCAGAAGTGGAGGACGAGCCCCTCGGCGACCTCGAGCTCGGCAACCGTGCCGAGAGCCTCGACGAGCGCACCCTCCGGCGCGAGGAGCGGGAGGTCGGCGAGGGCCTCGCGGGCGGCGGACCCGTCGCGCGCTCCGACGAGTACCTTGACCACCTGGCCGCGCGACGTGTTGCGTCCGCGCTGTGCCCGCGCCCGCACCGCGTGCGCCTCGGCTGCCGTGAGCAGCGGCTCCGGCGCCGGTGGCGCATCCACGTCGACCGGGAGGATGAGCTCCTCCCCGTGGAGCATGGCCAGCGCCTGGAGCACCGCCAGATCCTGGGCCTCGAGCCCGTCGAGGAGCTCGGCCGCGCTGCGGGGCGTGTCCAGCCTTCCCAGCACCTCGCGAGCGAGCGGCGGCACTGCTCGCAGCGTCGCTCCTGGCGCCTGGACCCAGCGGGTGGCCGGCTCGGGCAAGGCCGCGAGCAGCCGCCGGCACTCGTCGGTCTGTCGCGCCGCCTCGAGGAGCAGCTCGTCCGTGCCCCGCTCGATGCGTGACTCCGCGGCCGGCGATCCGGGCGTGAAGGAGAACGTTCCGTCCGCCCAGTCCAGGAGGCGGAACAGCGCCTTCTCTCCCTGCACCGCGCCCGCGCGCGCGTCCACGGGCCGGCCCTCCACCAGCTCCACCTCGCCGCGCTCGGTCCCCCGCCGCAACGTCACCCGGCCCGTGCGCCGGGCGAAGGCGAGCGTCTGGAGGAGGTCCGGGAGCGCCAGCTGGGCCAGCGCGCCCTCGATCTCCTGCGACTCGCCGGCGTCGCTCCGGGCGCGCTCGGCGCGGGCGAGGAGGTCATCGATGTGCGCGAGGACCTCGTCGAGGTTGAACGGCTTGCGGAGGAGCGGCCCGGGGCCGTCCCGCATCGCCTCGTCCGCCTCCTCGGCGCTCGCGGTCACCACCACGGGGATGGTGTCGGTGCGGGGATTGGTCCGGAGGATGTCCACGAAGGTCCGGGCCTCGAGCACCGGGCAGCCGTGGTCGAACAGCACGAGATCCGGGTGGCGGAGCACCGCGAGCTCGAGGGCCCTCGCCCCGTCCCGGGCATGATGGACCTGGTACCCCTTCTGCCGCAGCGCGCGGGTGAGCGCCCTGACCGACGCGAGGTCGGGATCTGCCAGCAGGACCTTCCGGATGGCGGTCACGTTCGGAGCTCGGTCAATACGGCTGTAGGTCGTACGCGGTCTGCAGCTTGGAGACGAGCCCGTCCACCAGCGCCGCGTCCGACGAGTGGAAGGCCCACGTCGCGCCGCGGCCCCGCCGCTGGAGCAGCGCGTACGCGCCCGCCCCGTGCAGCCAGAGGACGAACTGGTGGCGGACGAGTCGCTCGTCCCCGCCCAGGACCAGCGGGGTCAGCCCCGGCCGTGGCGTCACCTCCGCACGGCGCGCGAGCAGATAGATCCGCGGCCCGAACTCGCCGCTCGCGCGCTCGAGCGTCCTGACCAGCGGCAGCCCGTCGGAGGCCTCGGCCCCGCCCAGGTACACCAGGCTCCGCAGCGACGGCTCACGCAGCAGCGTCCGGCCGATCTCCGCCTGCACCTCCTCGAACAGCGACTCCGGGACGCGCCCGCGGCGCGACGGGTCCGCGCCGTCCTCCGACGGGAGCCGGGGCCCGTCCGGAGATCCGAGGAGCAGCTCCACCGCCTCCCAGAAGCCCACCGCGTCCAGGACCAGCCGGCGGTGGAGCGAGGCGCGCCGCTGCTCGAGCCGCGCACGGCAGGCGGCAATGAGGAAGTCCAGGTCCTCGCCGTCCCGGGGGAAGCTCGCCGCGCCTCCGGTCAGCTGCAGCGGCGTCCCACCATCCACCGCCCGGAGCTCGGGGGCCTCGCGGGCCGCAGCCAGCGCGCGCCGGAGAAAGACCTGCGCGCCGAAGGCATCCGTCTCCGGCAGCAGGAGCAGGAACTCCTGCTCCGCCACCTTCGCCAGCACATCGGACTCGCGGAGCACTCGCCCCAGCGCTCGGGTGGTGGCCCGCACCGCCGTCCGCGCCTGCTCGGCGCCGGCACGGGCGCGAAGATGGGGCAGCCCCTCCAGGGCGAAGCTGAGGAGCGAGAACCCACGGCCGTAGCGACGGGCCTTGTCCACCTCCTTCGTGGCGACGTCGGTGAAGTAGGCGAGGTTGTACGCCGACGAGTCCGGGTCCCGCAGCGCGAGCCGCTGCAGGGCGCGGAAGCGACGGGCCGACAGCACCGCCGCAGCTCCGACGGCAGCGAGCGCCGCGGTGGACTCCAGCGCCTCGGCCGGGAAGCTGCCCGGGGCGTCGGCGAGCTGGGCGAGCGCCAGCCCCTCGCCGCGGGCGTTGAGCGGCACCCAGAGGCCGGGTCCATCCACCACCCACGGCCGCCCCGCGGAGAGGAGCGCGCGGGCCTCGGGGTCGGGCGCCAGCAGCTCGGGGTGGACGGCGCTTCCGGCGGTGGCGCGGAGCACGAAGCGGCCGGCGTCGTCGGCGAGCCACAGCGCGCCCGCGCCCGACCCGGCGGCACGGAGCAGCTCGCCCAGGAGCAGCTCATGGAAGCCTTCGGCGTCCGGATCGCGGAGCAGCGCCGACGCGTGCCGGTGCAGCTCGGCCTCCGTGCGGGCCGCTGCCGACTCGGCCCGGGCGACGTCGCGTTCACGGCGGAGGTTGACCCACGGCACCGTGCGCTCCACCGCCGCGAGGAGCGCACCGCCATCCCCGGAGGAGGCCCACTCGAAGGGCGCGGTGAGCTGGGGAATGGGCCGACCGGGCTCCACCCATGCCACGACCGGAACGTCGGGGGAGCTGCCGCGGAAGACGTCGA
>CAZDSB010000593.1:0-13447 GCA_964507515.1 uncultured Myxococcaceae bacterium | reverse complement strand
GGGCGGCATCGGCGAGGTGGTACTGTTCATCCGCGCCACCGCGCGCTCGCCCTCCGTCTGGCCACCGTAGGTCGGCGAGGTCGTACGAAGCGCAGCCAGGGAGTCGAGTGGCATCGGCGCGCTGTTGGTCGGAGGCGAGCCGTGACAGCCGGTGCAGAAGGTGCCGAGCGTGTTCGCCACCCCGCACGGGAGATCGTTGCTGACCCCGCCATCGGTGGGTGGAAGCCCTCCGTCACCCGAGGGTGGAATGCCTGCGTCCGTGGGCGGCGAGCAGCTGCCCGCCGGCATGCCGGCGTCGATCCAGCCGGCGAAGCTGGAGATCTGCGCGGAGGTGGCGCGGGAGTAGGGGGTCGGCGGCATCGGCGAGGTCGCGCTCTGGATCCGCTCGAGCGCGAGGGCGCCGTTGGACACGGAAGGCCTGGAGTAGGCGGGCGCCCTGAGCGCGGCGAGGGTGTCGAGCCGCTCGGGCGCCCCGTTCCTCGGGACCGGACCGTGGCAGACGAGACAGTCCGCGGCGAGGAATGTGGCCACGTCGCACGGCAGGTCCGTCGGGGTGGCGATCGGTCCGGCGTCCTCGAGGGTGTTGCCCGGAGGGCCACCGAGGCTCGGGCCGCCGCCGGAATGTCCCGAGTAGGTGCCGCTGCATCCGGCCACCAAGCCCAGTAGCATCCAGCCTCGCCCGCCCGCGCCGAACATGACCCCATGCCTTGTCGCGACCCCCCCGGGTCCGTCACTACCTCCTCGGTCGGGTGAGGCATGGCTTCCAACGACTACGCATTCCTGACCCGGTGGCGGCTCGAGGGGACGGTCGCCGAGGTGGACGCGGTCCTCGGCGATGCCTCGTCGCTCCCGCGCTGGTGGCCATCGGTCTACCTCGAGGTCCAGATCCTGGTGCCGGGTGACGCACGCGGCGTGGGCAAGACCGTCGAGCTGCTCACGCAGGGCTGGCTTCCGTACCGGCTGCGCTGGCGCTTCGTGACCACCGAGGTCCGGCCGGATGGCTTCACCCTCGAGGCCACCGGGGACTTCGAGGGCCGGGGCGTGTGGACCTTCGTCCAGGACGGGGCGAACGTGGACGTCACGTACGACTGGAGGATCCGCGCCCGGAAGCCGCTCCTCCGTTCACTGTCATGGCTCCTGAAGCCGGTGTTCGCCGCCAATCACCGGTGGGCGATGGCGCGAGGTGAAGAGTCGCTCGTCCTCGAGCTGCGCCGGCGCCATGCCCGGACCGATTCGGAACGTGCGGCGATCCCGGCTCCGCCCGGACCGAAGCGCTGGGGACGGTGACCGTCTCGCCCTCACGCTGAACCGTCTCCGCGGGCGGATGCCCGGGAGCGTGTGCCCCCACGTGCGCTCCTGGCCCATCCCTCGCAGACGAGAGGACGTCATGCGAGCGCACTCCGCCCCGAGCATTCGGCTGCCGCCGGTCCGGCTCGCCACCCGGACGCTGGGCCCTGCCCGAGGACTCCTCGCCCGGAAACCGGCGCTGGTCGCTGAGCTCGACGCGCTCCGGCAGGTCGCCGCGGTCTCGCTGTCGGCAGCACTCTCCGCGGAGGTCCGGCTCACCGCTCGCATGGCGGACGCGCCGATGCTCCCAGCGCGCGCCCTTGGTCACGGCGTGGTGCTCTGCGCCTTCTCGCTCGAGGGGCCCGGTGCCGAGTCCTTCCTGGAGGTGGACCCGCGACTGGTCGCCGCCGTGGCCGCGCTGCGGACGGGGAGCCCAGGTCCGGACGTTCCGGTCCTCGCCGCGACGCGGTTCGAGCGTTCACTGCTCGGCGAGCTGCTGCTCGGCGTCCTCGCGGCGTTGCACGCGCTCCCCGTGGCGGAGACACGCTGGCGTCCTCGCCTGATGGAGGTCGGCACGCCCAGGGTCGACGCTCGACGCAGGCTCGGCGCCGGCCCGTCGTTGCTGATCGAGCTCGTTGTCGACGGCGGGGGCCTGCGCGGTCGCGCAGCCCTGCACGTCCCCGAGCTGGCTCTCCGGACCGTCGCGCTCGACGTGGCCGAGCACCTTCGCCAGCCAGGTCCTGCCATTGCCCGGGCGCGGCTTCCGTTCTCGCCCCGGATCCGCTGCGGAGTGGTCTGGGGCCGGACCCTTCCGGGGCTCGCCCGCTCCGCGGTGGTGCTCCCCGGCGCACGGCTCGTCGACGGCCTCCTTCATGGGCCGCTCACGCTCGTCCGGCCCGGCGTCGTCCTGCACGGGACCCTGGCGGCCGAGGGACTCCGGCACGACGCCGTCGAGGAGCGCCCGTCTTCCCAGGAGGTCACGCACGTGGATCCCGCGCTGTCCGAATTGCCCGTCGAGCTCGAGGTCGAGCTCGCGCGTCTGCAGCTCTCCCTTGCCGAGCTCGGTGCGCTCGAGCCGGGCACCGTCGTTCCGCTCCGGGTCAGCGCCGGAGATCCCGTCTTCCTCCGCGCCGGCGACCGCCGCATCGGACGCGCCGAGCTGGTCGAGGTGGAGGGGCAGGTCGCCGCGCGCGTGCTGGAGCTGCTCCCGTGAGCCTCGCCGCGCTGGCCCGGGGCCCGCTCGCTCTGATGCCCGCGCTGGGTGGAGCGCTCCTCATGCTCGGAGTGCTCGGACCGAATGTGCGGGGTGCTGCCGCTGCGACGCTCGCAGGGGCCGGCGGCCTCGCGCTGGCGCTCCGCGCACGGCTCCAGCCTCCGGGGGCGGTGCCGGCGGTCCACGTCCTCGAGCGCGTCCACCTCGGCCCGCGGCAGGCGCTCGTCCTGGTGGAGGCAGCAGGACGTCGCTACCTCGTCGCCACCGGGGCGACCGTCACCTCGCTCCCGCTGGAGGACGACGGGTGACCGCCGCGCCCACCCTCCTCGCAGCCGCGCCGTTCGCCGTCCCGGACGCGGGCACGAACCCCGTCACGCTGCTGCTCCTCCTCGCGACGATGAGCGTCCTCCCCTTCCTCCTCGTGACGTTCACCAGCTTCACCAAGATCAGCGTGGTGCTGTCCCTGACCCGGTCGGCGCTCGGGACCCAGCAGGCGCCTCCCACGATGGTCCTCACTGGCCTCGCGGCGGTGCTCTCGCTGCTCGTGATGAGCCCCGTCGCGGAGGCGATGCTCATCCGGGTGCGGCAGGAAAGGCTGCCCACCGTCCCGGGTCCGGAGCTGATCCACGTCGTCCGCCGCGCCGTCGAGCCGCTGCGCGCCTTCCTCGTGTCGCAGGGCAGCCCGGAGCTCCGCGCCGAGCTCGCCGCGCTCTCCCGGGAGCTGCATGGCGGAGCGCAGGTGTCGGAGACCGACCTCGCCGTCGTCGGGCCGGCCTTCGTCCTCTCGGAGCTCAAGCAGGCCTTCCAGATCGGCTTCCTGATCTTCCTGCCATTCCTGGTGGTGGACATGGTGGTCGCAAACGTCCTCCTGGCCCTCGGCATGCAGTCGCTGTCGCCGTCGCAGGTGAGCCTGCCCTTCAAGGTGCTCCTCTTCGTCGCCGTGGACGGCTGGGCCCTGCTCGCCCGGAGCCTCGTGCAGGGGTACGGGGCATGAGCACCGAGGCGTTGCTCACGGTCGGACGCGAGGCGCTGCTGCTGATGGTGCTCGCCTCGACGCCTCCCGTGCTCGCCGGGCTGGTGGTGGGCGTGGGGATGGGGTTGCTCCAGGCCGTGACCCAGATCCAGGAGCCGACGCTCTCCGTCGTCCCGCGCCTCTGCGCCGCCCTCCTCGCGCTCGCCGTGGCCTTCCCGTGGATCGGTGGACAGCTCCTGCGGTTCACGGCGGCGCTCCTCCAGGCCGTGGGGTCGATCCGGTGATCCGCCTGCTCGCGGAGCTCCCGGAGGCATTTCGACTCGAGCTGCTCGCCTGGGCCGTCGCGTCGACCCGCGTGCTGCCCGTCACCCTCCTCTGTCCTGTCCTCGGGGGGCAGCTGGTGCCGGCGCCGGCGCGGCTCGCCGTGGCGGGCGCGCTGGGGCTCGCCCTCCGCCCGCTCACCGGCGTCGCGCCGGAGGGTGTGCTCGAGGCACTGGTGCTCTGCGGTCGCGAGGCGGTCGTGGGCCTCGTCATCAGCGTGGGGGCGGCGCTCCCGTTCGATGCCGCGCGCATCGGGGGACGGCTGATCGACCTGGTTCGCGGGACCTCGGCCGAGGCCGCGCTGCCGGTGGCCGGACACCGCGAGTCGGCGACGGGCGACGTGCTGCACCAGCTGCTGCTCTCGGTCGCCCTGGCCGCCGGAGCGCTCCCAGCGCTCATCCATGGGCTCGTCCGGAGCTTCGCGCTCGTTCCGGCAGGAGGCTTCCTCGCCGGGGATGGGCTGCTCGCCGTCGCGCGCCTCGTCGGCGTCGCGCTCGCCACCGGGCTCGCGGTGGCCGCGCCGGTCATCGCGCTGAGCTGGGCGACGGACGCGGCGGTCGGCATCGTGCTTCGCGCCGCTCCCGGGCTCCCTGCGACCGAGCTCGCCGTCCCAGTCCGCATCCTCGGCGGGGGAACCCTGCTCTGGCTCTCGCTGGGCGTGGTGGCAGACCGGCTGCTCGCCGGGGTCTTCCATTCCGACGGCTGGCTTCGCGAGGTCCTCGGACCGTGAGCGGGGACCGCACGGAGGAGCCGACGCCGCGGCGGCTCCGGCAGGCGCGCGAGCGCGGGCAGGTCCCGCGGAGCCGCCTCCTCACCGGAAGCATCGTCCTTGCCGGCGGAAGTGCAGGCGCGGCGCTCGGTCTGGGCGGCGCGGGCGAGGCGCTGCGCAGGTGGACCGCCGAGCTCGTGACGAGGGGCTCGAGCGTTCCCGCGGCGCTGCACCACGCGCTCTCGTTGCTCGTCCGGGCCTGCGCGCCCGCGCTCGGCGGCGCGATGCTGGGCGCGGTCATCGCCGGACTCGCGTCCTCCGGCTGGTCGCCCTCGGCGACTGTCGTCTGGCCACGACTGGAGCGCCTCGACCCGGTGGCCGGGCTGAAGCGCCTCCTCACGCTGCGAACGGCGATCGAGCTCGTCCGCGGCGGGGTGGTGGCCGTGCTCCTCACCGGCATGCTCGTCGCCGGGGCGTGGAGCCTGCTCCCCTCGGCGCTCCGGCTCCCCCTCCTCGACGCGCCCGGAGCGGGGCTGACGCTGCTGCGACCGGAGGCGCTCCGGGTGTGGGGCCGGGTGCTGCTGCTGGCGACGGTCATCGGCGTCGTGGATCTCGTCCTCGCGCGGCGACGTCACCGGCGCTCGCTCCGGATGAGTCGCGACGAGGTTCGCCGCGAGCATCGCGAGCAGGAGGGGGACCCGCGTCATCGTGCGCACCGCAGGGCCGCCCACCGGCAGCTGCTCGCCTCCGGACGCGCCCGGGGAGTGAAGGCTGCCTCGGTGGTGGTGGTGAACCCGGTTCACCTCGCGGTTGCGCTCCGGTGGGCGCCGGAGGAGTGCGACGCGCCTTACCTCGTCGCACGCGGTCGTGGAACCGATGCGCGTGCGATCCGCGCCGAGGCGCTGGGAGCCGGAATCCCCGTGGTGCGCGACATCGCGCTCGCGCGGGGACTGGTCCAGTACGACGTGGGGGAGGAGGTGCCCGAGGAGCTCTTCCGCGCGGCGGCGGTCGTCCTGCAGCGCGCGCTGGACCGGCTGGACCCCGCCCCGTGAGAGCACGCCTCCGCCGCGCGCTCTCCGCGCTTCGGCGCCACCGCGAGCTCGTCCTGCCCTGTCTGGTCGCGGCAATCCTCGGAGCGCTCGTCGTCCCCTTGCCTGGCTGGCTCGTCGACCTCGGGCTCGCGCTCAACCTCGTCGCTGCCGCCGCCCTCCTCGTCGCGGCCCTTCGCGCGGCCGGCCCGCTGGAGCTGAGCGCGTTCCCGACGTTGCTCCTCGTCACGACGCTCCTTCGGCTGGCGCTGAACGTGTCCTCCACCCGGCTCGCGCTCGCAGAGGGACACGCCGGGGCGGTCATCCAGGCCTTCGGCGAGTTCGTGGTGCGGGGGGACTACGTGGTGGGCGCGGTGATCTTCGCGGTGGTGACCCTGGTGCAGTTCCTGGTCGTCGCGAAGGGTGCCGAGCGCGTGAGCGAGGTCGCAGCGCGCTTCACCCTGGACGCGATGCCCGGCAAGCAGATGGCCGTCGATGCCGACCTCCGGGCCGGGCTGGTGGACTCCGCCGCCGCGCGCGAGCGCCGCCGGAGCCTCGAGCGCGAGTCGCAGATGTTCGGCGCCATGGACGGCGCCATGAAGTTCGTGAAGGGCGACGTCCTCGCTGGCCTGGTCATCGTCCTGGTCAACGGCGTGGGCGGAGTGCTGGTGGGCATGCTCCAGCGCGGTCTCGATGCGGAGGAGGCGCTCGCCCGGTATGCGCTCATCGCCATCGGCGACGGCCTGGTCAGCCAGGTCCCCTCGCTCTGCATCGCGGTCGCCGCGGGACTGGTGGTCACGCGAGTCGCTCCGGGCGAGGAGGGGCAGGGGCTGGGCGAGGACATCGGGCTGCAGCTGTTCGGAAGCCGCGGAGCGCTCTTCCTCCTCGCCGGCGTGGCTGCAGCCCTCTCGCTCGTGCCCGGGATGCCGCGGCTCACCTTCCTCGCGCTCGGCGCCGCGTTGGGGGCGGCCGGGCAGTGGTGGCACCGGGGGCCTCCTTCGGCGCCGGGCGCCATCGAGCCAGCCGAGCCGGTGGCCGCCGAGACCATCGCGGATGCCGCAGAGTCCACCGCCGGAATCTCGGCGCTCGCGCTCGAGCTCGCGCCCGGATGGATCGACGGGCCCGCCGGCGCCCGTGCCTTCCAGGACGCGCTGAGGCGGATGAGGGGAGCGCTCGAGGCCGAGCTCGGCTTTCGGGTCCCGGGCGTGCACGTGCGCGCCGGGGCCAAGCTCCCCGAGGGGACCTACCGCGTCCTGGTGGACGAGGTTCCCGCCGCCTCCGGCCGCTTGCCGACCTCTGGACTTCTGGTGCGAACCGCCGCGGCCGAGCTCGCCTTCCTTCGCGTGGACGCGGTCGCCGTGGACGACCCCGGGAGCGGCCGGCCCCTGGCGCTGGTGCCCGAGCCTGCCCGCGAGCGCCTCGAGCTCGCCGGGCTGCAGGCGCAGGCTCCGGCCGAGGTGGTCGTCGAGCATCTGGCGAGCGTCGCGCGTCGCCATGCTCCGTCGCTGCTCGGTCTGCAGGACGTGCAGCTGCTCCTCGATGCGCTCGAGGGCCGGTGTCCCGCGCTCGTGCGACCCGCGCTGGAGAAGGTACCGTTGCCCATCCTCGCGGACGTCCTTCGCCGTCTTCTCCACGAAGGCATCAGCGTCCGAAATCTCCGCAGCGTCCTGGAGACGCTAGCGTCGCCGGCGGTGGAGGGCGATGCGGCAGCGCTCGCCGAGCGGTGCCGTCAGGCGCTCGCCCGGTGGATCAGCCACCGCCATGCGCCGTCGGGCTCACTCTTCGCCTGGCTGGTGGATCCGGCACTGGAGGAGATG
Source organism: uncultured Myxococcaceae bacterium (assembly GCA_964507515.1). Classification (GTDB taxonomy): domain Bacteria; phylum Myxococcota; class Myxococcia; order Myxococcales; family Myxococcaceae; genus RPRB01. The sequence goes on along the minus strand of CAZDSB010000593.1, from coordinate 6,099 downwards.
CTCCGCACCCGCTGCGTGGATGGAGCGCCGGCACTCGAGCCGGAACGCGTCCAGGCGCTGCTCGAGGCGGTGTCCGTACTGGCCGAGGATGGCCGAGCGGTGCTGCTCGCCTCCGCCGACGTGCGGCGTCCGCTGCGTGCCCTGTGCGAGGGCGCCTTCCCCGACGTGGCGGTGCTGGCCTACGCGGAGCTCGATCCGGCTCTGCGGGTCAAGCCGCTCGGTCGGCTGACGGCCTGAACCGGGGCTTAGGCCGCGTCGTCTTCCGTCGAACCGTCGACCCGGGTGGTGCTCGCCGCCGCGCGGTTGACGCGGTCGCGGAGCTCCTTGCCCGTCCGGAAGAGCAGGCCGCGCTTCGGCTTCACCGGGATGACCTGTCCGGTCTTGGGGTTACGCCCCTGGTAGCCCTCGTAGTGCTTCACGTGAAAGGCCCCAAGTCCCCGGATCTCGATGTTTTCGCCCCGGCAGAGCGCGTCCTTCATCGCCTCGAAGATCGTCTCGATCGTCGCTTCGGCCTGCTTCTGCGTGATGCCTCGCTTCGAGACGAGGATGTTGATGAGGTCGCTCTTCAGCATCGCCGGGACGCTCCCTTGGCAGGTCGGCGAACCCACCAGTGATCCTGGACACTTGCAGAATCCAGGGCCACATGCAAGCCGACGCCTCCGACAAGCTGCGGCAATGCCTCAGGAATTTGGTGTAGGCGGCCGGCGCTCGAGGTCGGCGAGGTCCACCCAGCTCCAGGACCCCAGCCGGCGCGAGGCATCCCGGTCTGCCTCGAGCAGCACCGTGTCGATGAGCGCCAGGTCCCGCCTCGGCAGCGACGGGTCCAGCCCCTCCGCCGCGCTGAGCGCCGTTCCCCAGAGCGCGGCAGCCACCTGGGCCAGGGTCAGCTGGGCCGGGTCACGTGCCGGGCTCCATCCGGAGTGCCGGCCCTCGTCCACCAGGTCGGCGTCGCGGAGCGCCTCGAGGATCGGCTGCACCACGTCCTCCGGCAGCTCGATGTCCCTGGCGAGCGAGGCCTGGTCCTGCGCGCTCTGCTTCTCGAGCCAGACCTGCGTAAGCTGCTGGACGACGCGTACCGCGGCCAGCTCCTTGCCGCGGGGATGGCGTACAAGCACCGGCCAGATCGACTGGAAGCGCGCGTTCTGGAGCGCATAGGCGAGGCGCGCGCCGGCGAGCACCACGAGCCAGCTCAGGTAGAGCCAGAGGAGGAAGAGCGGGAGCGCACCCAGCGAGCCGTAGAGCACGCCGTAGCGGAAGGTCTGGGCTGCGAAGCTCGCGTACCCGGCCCGGAGCGCCGTCCAGACCAGCCCCGCCGCGGTGGCGCCGATGAACGCGTAGACCCAGCGGACCCGGCAGTTGGGAGTGACGACGTAGAGGAGGGTGAGGGCGCCGATGGCCGTCGCGGTCGCGACTACCGAGAGGATCTCCCCGCGGAAGGGGATGCCCGCCTCGGTGAGGAACCGCCGGAGGAGCGAGTTCGCCGACACCGCGGTTCCGACCAGGAGCGGGATGGTGATCAGCGCGGCGAGCCAGACGAGGATCCGCACCGCCCAGGGCCGGTTCTCGCGGACGTTCCACACCTCGTTGAGCGCGGCGTCGAACATCTTGATGAGGGGGACTGCAGCGATGACCAGCGCGATGAACCCGACGCCTCCGGCGACCCGCGCCGACGCATCGGTGAGGATGCCCCGGATCGTCGCCAGCGTGCTCTCGGCGAGACCCGGGGAGAGGAGGCGGAGCACGAGGTGCTCCAGGCGACGCTCGAAGCTCTCCTCGGCGAGCTGTCGCAGCAGGACCAGGCCCACCACCGCCATGGGCACGATGGAGAAGATGCTGACGTAGGTGAGCGCCGCGGCGCGAAGGCCGAGGTGCTCGCCCCGGTAGCCGGAGAAGACCGCGCGGATCCGGCGCGCGGCCTCGGCCGATCTCCTCGGAGCGAGCGCCGCCGTCGTCACCGCCGGGTCTCCCCGGCGAGTCTGCCCCCGAGCTCGACCGAGGGCCGGCGGACCATCAGGCCCCGGGCGCCTTGTCCGCGCCCGCGCTCGGTGGCGCAGCTGGCGCGGCCTGGCTGCCGCCTCCGCTCTCGCGACGCTCGCGATCGCCGCGGTCGTTTCTCTCGCCTCGGTCGCCCTTGTCAGGCTTGTCGCCCCGCTCGTTCTTGTCACCCCGGTCGCGGTCCCGGTCACCGCGGTCACCCCGGTCCCGGTCACGCCCGCGGCGGTTCCGGCCACCGCGGTGACCCCGGTCGCGATCGCGCTGCTGCTCGCGCTCGCGTGGCGCGGGCTCGCCGCGCTCCAACGGCTGCCCCATGCCCTCGGGCGCGCGAAGGTTCGACACGGAGGAGGCCACCTTGTGGTCCTCCCCGTGCGCGCTGCGGCCGTACAGGTCGTACTGCTCCCGGTGGTAGTTCGTCTGCGGCCGGACCTGGATGGTCTTGTTGTAGCGGTCCATCAGGTGGCGGAGCTCCTGGCGCTCGTCGGCCTGGAGCAACCGCGCCACCTCCGCGTTGCAGTTCACGACCAGCGTCGGATCCTTGAAGTTGGGGGTCTCGCGCCGGATCTCACGGAAGATCTCGTACGCCACGGTGGTGGCGGTCTTCACGAAGCCCTGCCCGCCGCAGTAGCCGCAGTCCTCGTGAAGCATCCGGCCGATGGATTCGCGGACGCGCTTGCGCGTCATCTCGACCAGGCCGAGCTCGCTGATGCGCAGCACGTTGGTCTTTGCCTTGTCGCGGCCCAGCGCTTCCTGCAGCGCCTTGAACACCTTGTCGCGGTTCTGCGGCTTCTCCATGTCGATGAAGTCGCAGATGATGATGCCGCCGATGTTCCGGAGCCGGAGCTGGTAGACGATCTCCTTGGCGGCCTCCATGTTGATCTTGGTGATCGTCTCCTCGAGGCTCTTCTTCCCGACGTAGCGCCCGGAGTTGACGTCGATGGCGGTGAGCGCCTCGGCCTGGTCGATGATCAGGTAGCCGCCGCTCTTCAGCCACACCTTGCGCTGGGTGGCGCGGCGGATCTCCTGCTCGATGCCGTAGCTGTCGAAGATGGGCTCGTCGCTCTCGTGGAGCACGACCCGCTGGGCGAGCGAAGGATCCTGGGCGGTGACGAAGCCGAGGATCCGCTCGTACTCCTCGCGGTCGTCGACCACCAGCTTCTCCACGTCGGCGGCGAAGAGGTCGCGGGTGGCGCGGAGGATGAGGTCCAGGTCAGGGTGCATCAGCCCGGGGCCGCCGCGCTTCTCGTTCTTCCGGACGACCTGGTTCCAGATCTCGATCAGGAACCGGATGTCGCTCTCGAGCTTGGCCTGGGGGACGTTCTCCGCGACGGTGCGGACGATGAAGCCGGTGCCGGGCGGGCGCAGCCGGTCGACGATCTCGCGGAGCCGGCGCCGTTCCTTCTCGTTGGAGATGCGGCGGCTGATGCCCACGTGGTCCACCGTGGGCATGAAGACCAGGTGCCGGCCGGGGATGCTGATGTGCGAGGTGAGCCGGGCTCCCTTGCTGCCGATGGGGTCCTTCGAGATCTGGACGACAACCTCCTGGCCCACCTTGAGGAGGTCCTCGATCCGGACCTCCTTCCGCGGCCTCGGCCGGTCCTCGCGGCCGCCCTTGCCATGTCCGTTCCGGCCCCGATCACGGTCACGGTCACGACCGCGCTCGTGCTGGTGACGCTGGCGGAGCTCGCGCGGTGCCCGGCGCTCGCCCTGGTCGGCCCGGCGCTGCTGGGACGCTTCCTGCGCGGCGCTCGTCCGTTCCTGGCCCGGCACGTCATCCGGCGCGGGCAGCGGAACCACGGCCGGCTCGGGCGCGGGAAGCGGAACCGGTACGTCGGACGCCGCCGTGGCAGACGGTGCGCCCCCGGGCTCCGCTGCTCCCGGCGCGGCGGGCTCGCCGCCCTCGGCCCCGGCCTGCGCCGCGGGAGCCTCGCCGCCCTCGGCGGGCGCGTGCGAGGCGACGTCGGCCGGGACGAGCGGCTCGTCGTCGAGCAGTTCCGTGTCGGAGACGTCGTCGACGTCGATGTCGTCGGTGGGATCGACCCCGGGCCCGGCGGCATCGCCGATGGCGCCCGCCTCGACGGCCCCCGCCTCGGCCGCCTCGTGCAGGGCGTCGGCGTGCGCGTCGACGTGCTCGACCTCGGCGTGGAGCGAGGGCGTCTCGGCGGCGGCGACGGGGGCGCCCGTGTCCTCGAGCTCGTCGGGGACCTCGGGGGCGTCCTCGTGCTCGCCCTCGGTCAGCTCGAACTGCGCGCGAGCGAAGTCGGGGTCGTAGACGACGTCGGAGACGTAGAGGAAGGCCGCCTTGTCGAGCCCGATGTCCACGAAGGCCGCCTGCATGCCCGGGAGCACCCGGACCACACGGCCCTTGTAGATGTTGCCGACGACGCCCTTGTCCTTCTTACGCTCGAGATAGAACTCCGCGATGTGGCCGCCTTCGACGAGCGCCACGCGCGTCTCGCGGCCGGCCGCGTTGATCAAGAGGATGCTGCCCATGGGGGAACCCCGTGCGCGCGCGTCCGGACTGGCCGTCCGCCGGACGGGTGGCGGCGGAATCGAGCGGTTCGGAAGTGCGCGTGATGAGGGCGTCCAGTCGTGTCCCCGGCGGCGCAGACCGATGGCCACCGCTCAGGCGGTCCTCGGTCCTCGAATGCAGGGGGTTCACGAGAGTCAAGACTCCCTCGAAGTGCTCTGGTGCTGCTTTCCCTGCGGCCAGTCGCCCCGGGTGGGGGTTGCCGGGGTCGATGCCCTCGGCTTCCCGGAGGGGGCGCCGCACGTTGCGGCGTCCCAGGGACGCAGGTCCCGTCAAAAAATCCCTTTCAGTCCTGATACTTGCAGAGAACGAGGCCCCGGCGCAAGAGATTCGGCGAACTCGGCGAACCCTGCGGAACCTCGGGCTCAGGCGTCGGCGATGGAGGGCTGCCGGCTTCCCGGGCGGGACGGGCGGGCCCGCGTCTCGCGCTTGAGCCGGAGCGCCAGCCACCCCTCGCCGAGCTCCGCGCGCTTGTCGTCGACCAGGCCCAGGTCGAGTCCGGCCTGGCGCACCATGTCCTCGTCGAGGGCGCTGCCGCTCTCCCAGGCGACCCAGATCCGCCCGGGCAGGGTGATGGACCGGGCGAGCGCCGGCAGCCGGGAGAGCAACTCGCCGGCCGTGCGGGTGAAGAACAGAACCACGTCGAGGCCCGTCTGGGCGGTGATCAGGAACTCCACGCCGTCCGGAAGGGGATTGAGCTGCACCACGAAGCCGGGCGGCGGGTTCACCACCGAGACCTTCGACCCGGCCCGGATGCCGAGCACTCCGCAGAGGCCGCTCATCCGCTCGTCCCCATCTCGAAAGCGCCATCCAGCCCGGTCGTAGGCACGGTGGCCACCCGGACCTCCTCCACCCGCGCGGCGGGCGGCCCGTGATGGCACCAGGCGACGAACGCCTGCACGGCCTGGGGTGTGCCCTCGGCCCTGGCCTCGACGGTACCGTCATGCCGGTTGCGCACCCAGCCGGTCAGGCCGAGCCGGCTGGCCTCCTCGATGGCGCGGATCCGGAAGGCCACGCCCTGCACTTGTCCGACGACCACCAGGTGAACGGCCGAGCGCTCCATGGAAGACGCTCCTCTACGACGCCGCTGCGAGGAGGTCCAGGAAGGCCCGCTCGTCGAGCACCTTGACCCCGAGCTCGGCTGCCTTCTTGAGCTTGCTCCCCGCCTCCTCGCCGGCGACGAGGAAGTCCGTCTTCCTCGAGACGCTCCCCGACACCTTCCCCCCGCGCCGCTCGACCTCCTCCTTGGCCTGGTCCCGGGTGAGGCCCCCGAGGGTGCCCGTGAGGACCACCGTCTTTCCGGCGAAGGGGCCCCGCGAGGTGTCCTCGGGAGGCTGCGGGGCCACGCCGGCGGCGAGGAGCTCGTCGATGCCCTCCCGGTTCTGCGGAGAGGAGAAGAAGGCGGCGATGACCTTGGCCATCTCGGGGCCCACGTCCTTCACCCGGGTGAGCGCGTCGGCATCCGCGTCGTAGAGGGCGCGCACGTCGCGGAAGTGCTCGGCGAGCGCCCGCGCGGTGGCGTCGCCCACGTGGCGGATGCCGAGCGCGTAGAGGAAGCGCCTGAGCGGGGGATG
>CAZDSB010000592.1:0-9068 GCA_964507515.1 uncultured Myxococcaceae bacterium | reverse complement strand
CTTCTCCGGCACGACGTCCCACTTGCTGTGGGCGTCGAGGAAGAGGAGGCAACCAGCGGCGTCGGTGCACTTGGTCGTGTGCTGCTTCTTCCCGGTATAGGAGATGTACGACCCAGCGGGGAGCGTTTGTTCCTGGCCATCGACTCCAAAGACCATCGTCCCCGAGACCAGCACTCCTGAGTGATCGGCGGTGTGGTGGTGCAGGGGGACCGAGAAGCCGGATGGAAGTTTGACGAAGAATTTCGAGGCTCCCTTCGTCGGATCACCGGCGACGGCTGCGACCTGCACACCCGGCGCGTCTGGCCCGGCGTCCTTCCACTTGAGGTCGCCTGCCGGGATGAGGACCGCCTTTCCTCCACCCTTTGCACCTGCGATCACCGGAATCAGGAGCGCTGCTGCGAGCAGCGTCCCCACAGCGACTTTCTTGAGCATTCGATTTCTCCCCTCATGACCGAATGAACCATCCGGCGGGGGGAGACTAGCCCTCGCTCGAGATGCCCGAAGCTCTTTTCACCAGAGCATGTCCTGGTCCTCGGTGACGCCGGGCAGCTCGTCGAGCACGAGGTCGCGACTCCGGAACCGAAGCCTTCCGCTGAAGAAGCCAAGCGGCTGCAGGAAGCGGCTCCGCAGCAGGCCCAGGTCCCGCACGTCTCGATGGGCATGGAGCGCGCGGAAGGTGAGCTGCACGGCTCCGTCCGAGGTCTCGATCCGCCAGAGGTCGAGCGGATCCGACGCGTTGAAGCGGAACACGGCCGGCCCCACCGGCGCGAGCTGGTCGCCCAGGAAGAGCACGTTCTCGCCGGCGCTGCCCTCGGCAACCTCGTTGAAGCCCGCGACCAGGTTGAAGCCCAGGGGCGTGCCGTCCTCGAGCCGTCCGCAGCCCATCGCCCATCTCCAGACGGTGTGCCGGGCGAGGAAGCCGTGGGTCGTGTCGAGGCCCACGACACCGCCGTCGAGCGAGTACCGGCGCCGTCCGATCTCCATCCGTCCCGAGGCAAGGAGGCCCACCGACTTCAGGGTGACGTTGACTCCATCGCGAACGAGCACTCCCCCGTTCCCCCCTCCCGGCACCGGAGCCACCAGGACCAGCGGAGGTGGAGCACCGGTGACCAGCGCCTCGGCTTCGAGCTTCATCCGACCGGACCGGGGACGCCTGAGCGCCGAGATGTCCACCGAGTGGCGGTACCGGTCGGAGTCCGGCGCGCGTGCGAACCGGAACCGCGCTCCCGGGACGCGGAACCGCGCCGAGAGCCCGCGCGCCATCGCAGCCGAGACGGTGGTGAACGGGGCGGGAAGGCCGAGGAACGTGGCGTCGATCAGCGGTTGCTTGTCTCGCAGGTCCACCGCGGTGAGGAACGCGTTCGCTGCGTACCCCATCTCGGCGATGGCCATGACGGCGATCAGCTCGGGCGTCGTGTAGAGCGCGTAGTGCCAGCGCTTCCGCCGGAGCCTGCGCGCCCAGGCGGGAAGCGCGTGGGGCGGCGCGAGCCGGTCCAAATCCACCGGGCCGACCTCGCCGGCGTAGGCGCCGAACGGCGGGACGCCGTCCGGACCGGGAACCTCGGGGGGTGACGGAGCGAGCGCGAGCATCGGGACTGCGGGATGCGTAGTGTGACACGTCCGGAGGAGTCGCCATGTCCGATCCCGCACCCTTGAAGGTCAGCAGCCAGGTCGTCCAGGAGGGCAAGCCCATCCCGATGAGCGCCGTCTACACCGGCGCCGGCGGCCAGAACGTCAGCCCCGACCTGTCGTGGGGCGCGCCTCCGACGGGGACGCAGAGCCTCGCCATCACCTGCTACGACCCGGACGCGCCGACCACCGTGGGGTTCACGCACTGGGTGCTCTTCAATCTGCCGGCGGACCTCCGCAGCCTTCCGGCGGGCGCCGGTGCTCCGGGCAAGGCTCCGAAGGGCGCGGTTCTCGGATTCAGCGACTATGGAGAGAGCGCGTACGGGGGCATGGCGCCCCCGCCGGGCGATCCTCCGCACCGGTACCAGTTCACGGTCTGGGCCCTGGATGTTCCGACGCTCGCCGGCGCAGGGTCGACGACGACGTACGCGAAGTTCCGGTTCATGATTCGCGGGCACGTGCTCGCCCAGGGCACGGTGACCGGAACGTTCGGCAGGAGCGGCTGACCGCGGCGGACCTACTGCCCGCCCTTGAACAGCCCGGCGTAGCGCGGGTCACCGCGCACGGTTTTCAGATCTGCGTCGCCATCGGCGAGGCCCCGGTCGCGGAAGCCCAGCGCCACTGCCTTGCCGAGCGAGTCGATCGCCGCGTCCACCTTGCCCTGACGGCCCTGCGCACAGGCGAGCTGGTAGGCGTCATCCGCAGCGCCGCGCTGCTCGACGAGCGCCGCGAAGGTGCGCTCGGCGGCGGCGTTGGCGTCGATCGCGAGCTGGGCATCACCGAGCGCATTGAGCGTGACCGGCCTCACGTCCCCGAGGGCGACGGCGGACTCGAGCGCCTGGATCCCGCCCTTCGTGTCGCCGCGCAGGAGCCGCGCCCGGCCGAGGCGTGACAGAACCTGGACGTCCTTCGGGGCCTTCGCCGCCTCGGTGGAGAGCAGGGAGACGGCGCGATCTGCGTCCTGGAAGATCAGCGCCCGGAGCGCCTCCTTCGCCGGAGCAGGGAGCGCCGCGGACTCCTGAGGCTCCCACACGTACTGCATGTAGCGGGCGGTCTCCCAGGCAACGTCATCGCCCAGCAGACGCTGCACGACATGGAGCGCTCCGTCGATGCCGGCGGAGACTCCTGCGGTGGTGACGATGCGGCCGGCGTCGACGAAGCGGACGTCGGTCTTCACCTGCACCTTCGGAAAGTTGGACCTGAGGCCCTGGATGGCGCCCCAGTGGGTCGTCGCCGGCTTCCCGTCGAGCAGCCCGAGCCGCGCGAGGATGAAGGCGCCGCTGCACACGGACATGCTGAGCTCGTTCTTGCCCGTGACCTTGCGGACCCAGGCCATGCCGCCCGCGCTGCGGGTGAAGCCATTCGAGTTGCCGCCGGGAAGGACGAGGATGTCCGGCGTGGGCGCATCGTCCACCGAGTAGTCGGGGCGGACGGAGAGCACGCGCTGGCTGAGCACCGCGGCGTGGGTCGGCGCGACCGTGTACACGCGGAAGGATCCGTTGCCCGCGGCGGTGAAGACCTCCGTCGGTCCGGCGAAGTCGAGGATCTCGACGCCGTCGTAGAGGACGATGGCGACGTTGCGGCGCGCCCAGGGGCGCGACTCGTCGGCCCGTGCGGACAGGCCGCAGGCCAGGGCCAGGGGGAGGAACATCTTCAGCGCTGCGTCGATCCGTCGCATGAGCCCACCTCGTTCGCGGACCCGGGAGAGCAATCGTCGTGCCTCGACGAACGGAGGGTCCTGCGCAGCGGACGGCGCGAACCGGCAGTTCGGCGTTCCGGCGTGGGAACGGGCGTGCCAGAACCGCGCAGCCCCTGCGACACCGCGTCGCAGCTCGGCGAGCGCAGCCTCGGCCGGGAGGCGCAATCGGGGTGCTACGCTCGCGGACGATGGGCGGAAGGACCGAGGAGCTCTCGGACCTGGTTGACCAGGCCGTCGAACGGCTGGAGGAGGGCGACCACGCCGGTGCGGCGACGCTCTACCGCTCGATCGTGGAGGACGATCCGACGCGCGCCGGCTGCTGGCACGACCTCGGAATCGTCACCAAGCACCTGGGCCTCTGGGAAGAGTGCCGTGCCGTGAACCGTCGTGCGCTCGAGCTCGATCCGGGCGACGAGGGTGCCGCGTGGAACCTGGGCATCGCCGCGACCGCCCTCTCGGACTGGGCAACGGCGCGGGAAGGCTGGCGCGCCGCGGGACTCGAGATCCCGGAAGGAGACGGCCCGCTCGAGATGGCGCTCGGACAGGTTCCGATCCGGGTGTCGAATGACACGGCGCCCGAGGTCGTCTGGTGCCGACGAATCGACCCGGCCCGGGCCGTCATCCTCAACATTCCCACCCCGGCGAGCGGTCGCCGCCACCGCGATCTGGTGCTGCACGACGGCTCGAGGAATGGTGAGCGGCTGCTGAACGGACGATCGGTGCCGGTGTTCGACGAGCTGATCGTGCTCGCGCCATCGGCATTCTCCACCTACGAGGCGTGTCTCGAGGTGGAGCGGGCGGAGGACGTCGCGGCCCTGGTTTCGCTCGTCGAACAGGCAGGCGGCGCGGGTGAGGACTGGACGGCGAGCGTCCGTACCCTGTGCAAGGCCTGCAGCGAGGGGAACCCCGATGCCGCGGCGCACGCACACTCGTACGACGATCGCTGGAAGGCGAGCAGGACCGTCGGGCTCGCGACCAAGCAGGACGAGAGCGAGCTCCAGACGCTGCTCTCACGCTGGGTCGCGGGCCGGGACCGGACAGCGCTCCAGCGCCTCACGAGCCGCTCCAGGAGGTCCCTGCTGTCTCTCCGGAGGGTGACTTCCGGAGCAGCACGAGGCTGACGCCGTGTTCAGCCGCCCGCGTACTGCCGGCGGTGCTCGGTCACGCCGGTGAAGCGGTACGCCCCCGGCCGCGGTGCGATCTCGGGCGGGGCCTCCGGCGCGAGCGCCATCAGCCGCTCGTACTCCTCCACCGTGATCCGCTCGCGGGAGCCGATGACCTCGTCCAGCCGTGCTCGCTGGATGCGCTCGGCGGCGTTCCTCCCAACCACGCCGGAGAAGAACTCGCTCACGCACCCGCTGCCGTAGCTGAAGAGGCCGATACGCTTGCCCGCGAGGTCAGTGGCTCCGGCGTGCAGCATCCCCGCGAACCCGAGGTAGAGCGACCCCGTGTAGATGTTCCCGACCCGCGAGCAGAGGGTCAGGGACGGCGCGACCTGGCGCTCGAAGCTGGTCGCTGCCTCGCGCTCCTCGCGCGCCTCGTCGAACGCGCCGAGCACGTCATCCAGGTCGCAGCGGCGAAGACGCGCGTGGGCCTTCTTCGCCATCTTGCAGAACGGCACGTGATAGCCGATGGCCGCCAGCTGCTCACTCGGGAGCGCGGACGTTCCGCGGCGGATGATCTCCTTCGCCTCTGCCTTCCCACGCCAGTCGCGATAGGAACCGGACAGCGCCTCGAGGTAGCAGTCGATCGAGTAGTGGCCGTCGACGACAGCCTCCCGGCGACCCAGCGGGCGCCAGAAGTCGAACACGTGGGTGCTGCTCGTCCCGTCGAGACCGAGGTCGATGGCGAAGAGCTCCGGCCGCGAGGAGACCAGCAGCGCGACGGCGCCGGCGCCCTGGGTGGGCTCGCCGGCGGTCTTCACGCCGTAGCGCGCGATGTCGGAGCAGACGACGATGGCGGACTTCCCTCCCGCTACGCCCGAGGCGATCCACTCGATGGCCGCCATCAGCGCAGCCGTCCCTCCGTAACAGGCGTGCTGCACGTCGAAGACCCGCATCTGCCGCGGAAGCCCCACCGCGCCCTGTACGAACGAGGCAACCGGCTTGCTGTGGTCGACGCCGGTCTCGGTGCCGACCGCGAGCATGCCGATCGATGCGGCGTCGACCGAGTCGCCCTCGATCAACCGGCGAACGGCGGTCGCCGCGAGCGCGACGGTGTCCTCACCGGGGTCGGTGACCGCCATCTCCCGCACGCCGAGCCCGGCGACGTACTTGGCCGGGTCGACGCCGCGGGCCCTCGCGAGATCTTCCAGGTGCAGGGTTCGACGAGGCAGCGCCACGGCAAGGGCTTCGATGCCCACGGACGTTCTCATGCGTGTGTTTCTTCCCCTCGAGCGGAGGCAGGGACCCGGGCCGGCCGCCCGGAGCGAGTAAAAGGACAGGACCCGACGGGGCGCCGCCAGGGCAGCGCCGGACGCGGGCCGTGAGACTTCGGGAACGGAGTCAGGAGCGCGGCACGAGGCCGGTGAACAGCAGGTCCACCATGCCCGCGGCGATCTCGTCGTCGGTGCGCTTCCCGCCCGGCTTGAACCACTTGTAGATCCAGAGAACCATCCCGAGGAACGCAAAGGCTGCGACCGTCGGATCCACCTGTCGGATCTGCCCCTTCTCGACCGCTTCCGCGAACGACGACTCGAGGAAGCGGACGTAGCGCTTCTTGCGGGCGTTGATCTGCGCCTGGGCCTTGCCGGTCAGCGTGTCGTGCTCGTGGAGGATGATCGTGACTTCCTTGCTCCAGCCCCGCGTGACGAGCTTGATGTTCCTCGCCATGCAGGCCTTGAGACGCTCCACGGGGTCGGGGACGTGCTCCACCTCGGAGAGGACGCGCTCCTCGAACACGTCCATCCCGTAGTTCATGATCTCGATGAGCAGCTGCTCCTTGCTCTCGATGTGGTGGTAGAGCCCGGCCTTGGTGAGACCGCACGCATCCGCGATCTCCTGGATGCTCGTGCCCTCGTAGCCCTTCTTGCAGATGAGCCGTGCAGCTGTCTCGAGGATGGCCCGGTGCTTCGCGGTGGTGTCGTCGGTGCGTCTCACGGGGGGGCATCGAGATTACCACTCGCGTCCGGTCGGGCCGCTCATTCCTCCTACCGACTGGTAGGTAGCAGTACGGGCCCTGGCGCGTCCAGCCCCTCCGAGTTCACCCGTCTCGACGCGGGGTTGGACGTGATTACATTGTGCCACCCCGCGTGGCTCGCTCCCCTGCCCCACTGCTGTCGTTGCTTGTCCTGGGCGCCCCGGCGTGCTCCTGGCTCCAGATGGCCGAGGGCCAGTTCAAGAAGCCCGACGTCTCGTACAAGAGCGCCGCGCTGTCGGACGTCTCGCTGAGCGGGGCGACCCTGAACGTGGTGGCGGGTGTGGACAACCCGAACCCGGTGGGGCTGGCCCTGACCGACGTCGACTACAAGCTGAGCATCGACGGGCATCCGGTGGCGGCGGGGAAGCCGCCCGAGGGTCTGGAGATCCCGGCGAACGGAAATGCCGACGTGACGCTCCCGGCGTCGTTCAAGTTCGCCGATTTGGGCCAGGCGCTCGCGACGGTGCTGTCGAAGGGGAGCGCCGGGTACAAGGCGGAGGGCACGCTCGGGCTGAAGACGCCGATCGGGGTGGTGCGCGTACCGCTGTCCCACGAGGGAACGTTCACCCTGCCGTCGATGCCGGGCATCGCGCTGGGGACGCCGCGGCTCACGAACGTGGCGCTCGACCATGCGACGGTGGAATTACCCGTCACGCTGACCGGGAAGGGCAGCCTCCCCGTTCCGCTGCAGGCGCTCCAGGCGGCGGTGACCATCGGCGGCGCGCACATCGGCGAGGTCTCGGCAAAGGACCTGGGCACGCTGGAGCCAGGCGCCTCGCGATCGGTCACGCTTCCACTGAACGTCCCGTTTTCGGGCGCGCTCGAGGCGGCGCAGGCCATCATGAAGGGCGGGACGGTACCGATCGCGCTGCAGGGTCAGCTGCAGTCCGGGCCGGTGCCGGTGCCGTTCGCGCTCACGACGAGCGCGCAGTTCCGGCGGTGACGCTGCGCGGGAAGAGCGTCACTCACTCGCGACCTCTCCTCGGATCCACCGCATGCCGACGTAGAAGCACAAGACCACGAAGGACAGCGCCGCGAGCGGATGCCGTCCGAGCGTCTCGGGGAGCCGCTTCATGAAGAGGTTGTAGCCAACCCAGACCAGGAGGGTCGTCCCGAGCAACAGCAGGATCACGCCGCCCGCTCGCCTCACCATTCGCCGGATCCTGCCTCGACGCGCGGCCGGCTCACAGGTCCTCGTGCAGGAAGGACTTCTTCCCCGGCCCGTAATCCCCGCTCACCTGCCCCGTGCCGCGGAGGATCCACCGGAACGTGAGCAGGCCATCCACGCCGACGGGGCCACGGGCGTGCAGCTTGCCGGTTCCGATGCCGACCTCGCCCCCGAGACCGAACCGGTAGCCGTCCGCGAAGCGGGTGCTCGCGTCGTGGAACACGCAGGACGCATCGACCTCGGCGAGGAAGCGCTCGGCGGCGGCGCGGTCCTCCGCGACGATGGCCTCGGTGTGCTGCGACCCGTACCGGGCGATGTGCGCCAGCGCACCGTCGAGGTCGGCGACGCGCGCGACGGCCAGGACGAGCGCTCCGTACTCGGTCCCCCAGTCGGCGTCGGTCGCTGCCTTCATCTTCGGATGGCGAGCGCGGGTAGCGGCATCGCCGCGGAGCTCGACTCCAGCCGCCTCGAGCGCGGCCACGCTCGCGTCGAGCGCCGCCTCCGCCCCCGGCTCCCAGAGCAGCGTCTCGACCGCGTTGCACGCCGCGGGGTAGGTGACCTTGCTGTCCACGGCGATCCGCGCCGCCTTCGCCGTGTCGGCAGACCGGTGCAGATGGACGTGGCACACGCCCTCGGCGTGCGCGAGGACCGGGATGCGGCTCCGGGCGCGGACGTGCTCCACGAACTCCTTCCCGCCGCGGGCGACGACCAGGTCCACGCCCTTCTCCAGCCCGAGCAGCGCCTCGACCTCGGACCGGTCGTCGAGCAGCTGCACCGCGTCCGCGGGAAGACCGGACTTCTCGATCGCAGCACGCACCACGCCTGCCAGCGCCCGGTTCGATTCCGCGGCCTCGCGCCCGCCCTTGAGCATGACCGCGTTCCCCGAGCGGAGCGCCAGGGAGGCGATCTGCACCAGCGCATCGGGGCGCGATTCGAACACGACGGCCAGCACGCCGAGCGGACAGCGGACCTGCTCCAGCACCAGGCCCTCGTCGAGCTTGCGGCGCGCGAGCACGGTTCCGAGCGGATCGACACGCGCCGCGAGCTGCCGGGCGCCGTCCGCCAGCGTCTCGAGCTTCGTCGCGTCCAGCCTGAGCCGCTTCAGGAGCGGTGCAGCCAGCCCGGCCCCCACCGCCAGGTCGCGGCTGTTCGCCTCGAGCACCCGCGCGCGCACCGCCGGATCCACCAGCGCCGCGGCGAGCGCGTCGAGCGCCTGCGTCCGCGTCTCGGCCGGCGCCCGGGCCAGGCGTCCCCCTGCCTCGATCGCTCGCTGTACCCGCTCGCCGATGGCGCTCATGACCCGAGCACCAGGTTGTCACGGGTGACGAGCGCGTCGTAGCCGCGCCAGCCGAGCACGTCCTCGATCTCTTCGCTGTGCCGACCGAGCAGCGCCCGGCAGGCCCGGGCGTCGTAGTTGGCGAGCCCGCGTCCCCG
>CAZDSB010000591.1:0-2521 GCA_964507515.1 uncultured Myxococcaceae bacterium | reverse complement strand
TGCCGTCGGCCGGCGTCGCACCCGCCAGCAGCCCGACCATCAGAAGGGTGAGCGTCATCCATGGCCTCCCACGTGAGGTCGCCGATGCTACTCAGGTCCGCTGTCGTCCGGATGCCCGACCGACGGCCGCGATCTGCGCGGGAGCGGAAGGCGTGTTACACGCGGGGCCGATGTCGTCCTCTGTCCCGGACATCCCACTCGACCTCCTGGGTCTCCCGCTCGACCGCCTGACGCGCTTTCTGGTGGAGGAGCTCGGGGAACGTCCGTTCCACGCCCGCCAGCTCTATCGCTGGATCCACCAGCGCGGTGTGACCGACTTCGAGCAGATGACCGACCTCTCGAAGTCGCTCCGGGCGAAGCTCCGGGAACGCTGCGCGCTCGAGCCACTCGCGAAGGACCTCGAGCAGCGGAGCACCGACGGCACCATCAAGTATCGCTGGCGGACCCGCGATGGCCGGCTCATCGAGAGCGTCTACATGCCCTCTTCCGACCGGAAGACGCTCTGTGTCTCCACCCAGGTCGGCTGCGCGATGGCCTGCAAGTTCTGCATGACCGGCACGCTCGGTCTGCTGCGGAACCTCACCGCCGCGGAGATCGTCTCGCAGGTGCATGCGGTCAACCGTGAGGTCGCGCGCAGCGAGGGTCTCGACCTGGACCGCCCCTTGACCAACCTGGTCTTCATGGGGATGGGCGAGCCGCTCCACAACTTCGAGCACCTCAAGGACGCCCTCCACATCCTCCAGTCCGAGGACGGCCCCAACTTCTCGCACCGGCACATCACCGTCTCCACGGTGGGGCTGGTCCCGATGATCGCCCGGCTCGGCGCCGAGACCGACGTGAAGCTCGCCATCTCGCTCAACGCGAGTACCGACGAGCAGCGCTCGCGCATCATGCCCATCAACAAACGGTGGAACATTGCCGAGTTGCTTGAGGCGTGCCGAAAATTCCCGCTCCGCCAGGGGCGGCGCATCACCTTCGAGTACGTCCTCCTCCGCGGGGTGAACGACAGCGATGACGACGCTGCCCGGCTGGTGGAGCTGCTCCGCGACGTCCCGGCGAAGGTGAATCTCATCCCCTACAACGAGAACCCGGGCCTCGGCTTCTTCACGACCGGCGAGGACCGCGCCGAGCAGTTCCGGGAGATCCTCGCCCGGGGTCACGTCGCCGCGTTCATCCGCGAGAACCGCGGGCGCGACATCGCCGCTGCTTGTGGCCAGCTCGCCAACCGGCAGGGCCCCGGAGCAGCGCAAGAATCCCCAAGCGGCGCGACGGCCTGAGGCACACCTTCGGGTCATGACGACCCGCTCGGCCTTCCTCGATGCCCTCGCTGCGCCCGGTCCCGCGCCGGACCGCCAGTCCGGACTGCAGCTCTACGCGTTCCTCGTCGGCAGCTGGTCCCTCGAGGCGCGATACCCGCTGCCCGACGGCTCGAGCCTCCGCAGCCGGGGCGAGGTGCACGCCGGCTGGGTCCTGGAGGGCAGGGCGATCCAGGACGTGTGGATCGTCCCCGCGCGTGGCCTCCCCCGCGGCCAGCTCCCCGCCGCCGCCGAGTTCTACGGGACCACGCTTCGCGTCTACGACCCGGGCCTCGACGCCTGGCACATCCTCTGGAGCGACCCGATGCGCCAGCTCTACCGGCGGCAGCTCGGGCGCGCGGAGGGCCCGGACATCGTCCAGCTCGGCACCGACGACCAGGGCGTGCAGGTCCGGTGGTCCTTCCGGGACCGCACGCAGGACTCCTTCCGCTGGTGGGGGGAGCGCTCGCCGGACGGAGGGGTCACCTGGACGCTGGTGGTGGAATACCTCGCCCGTCGGACGGCTCCGGGACCCACGTAAGTCGTGGACATCCCGAGCCCTTCTTGACAAGCAACCAGGCCACGACTAATCCCGCCCGTTCCCCAAGACGGAGAGGATCATGGCTGTCGTGCTTCGGCTCGCTCGAGCGGGCGCAAAGAAGATGCCGTACTACCACGTGGTTGCCACCGACTCGCGCAACCCGCGGGACGGCAAGTTCATCGAGGCGATCGGGGCGTACGACCCGAACCTCGAGCCCCCGAAGATCGAGTTCCAGCAGGAGCGGCTCGAGCACTGGCTGAAGGCCGGCGCGACCCCCTCCGAGACGGTCGCCGGGCTGATCAAGCGCGCAACCAAGACCACGCCCAAGGCCTAGGCGCGTGGAAGAGCTGTTGATGTCCCTGGCCCGGGGACTGGTGGACCGCCCGGACCAGGTCGAGCTGCGGAGCCAGCCGGCTGACGGCGGCACCCTGTTCGAGCTGAAGGTTGCCCCCGAGGACGTGGGCAAGGTCATCGGCCGTGACGGCCGTACCGTGAACGCCATCCGGACCTTGCTCGCCGTCGCCGCCCAGCGGCGTGGGGTGAAGGTGCGTCTCGAGGTGCTCGACGACCGCCGGAACGCCGCCGCTCCGCCGCCCCCGTCAGAGCCCCCACCGGCCGGATGAGCCCGCCTCGCCCCACGCTGGAGGTGGGGTACGTGGCGCGCGTTCACGGTCTCAAGGGTGAG
>CAZDSB010000590.1:0-8663 GCA_964507515.1 uncultured Myxococcaceae bacterium | reverse complement strand
GACCCCTGAGCCTCAGCCGCTCCACCGGCACGCCGCCGATGATGTGCGACTGCAGGATCTCGTCGACGTCCTCGAGCTTCACGTGGCCGTACCAGACACCCTCGGGGTAGACGACCACCGTCACGCCGAAGGCGCACGCATCCATGCACCCGGCCGAGTTCGCCCGGACCTGCCCCTTGAGCCCGAGCTTCGCCACTTGCTCCTTGAACCGCGCGTGGATCGCCTCGCTCCCCTTCTCCCCGCACGAGCCCTTCGGGTCCCCGTCCGGGCGCCGATTGGTGCAGGTGAAGATGTGGAGTCGATAGGGAGGCACGACGCCTCTCCTAACACGGCAGTTTCGGCCGTGCGCCCCGCCGTCCGCTCGGGCACGCTGCGTCCTCCATGGACGCTCTCCCCGAGACACTCCGAGACGCCTTCGACCCCGAGCGCTTCCGCCGCGACGGCCACGCCCTCGTCGACCAGCTCGCCGACTACCTGCGCTCGGTGACCGGCCGGGAAGGCCCTGTCCTGCCCTGGGCGGAGCCGGACTCCAACCTCTCCCGCTGGGCGGCGCCCTTTCCCGAGCAGCCGGGCGCCTCGCTCGGCGAGCTGATGACCCGCGTCCTGGCCGGGTCCAACCACCTCCACCACCCGCGCTACGTCGGTCACCAGGTCACCTCGCCGCTCCCCTCCTCGGCGCTGGTGCACCTCGCCTCGGCGCTCCTGAACAACGGAACCGCCGTCTACGAGATGGGTCCCGTCTCGGCGCCGATGGAGCGACACGCACTCGCCTGGATGGCCCGGCAGGCCGGTTTCCCCGCGGGGTCGGACGGCGTCCTCACCTCCGGCGGCTCGGCGGGAAACCTCACCGCGCTCCTCGCGGCGCGCCAGGCCATCACCGGGCGTGACGTCTGGGAAGAGGGGCTCGCCGGAGGAAGGCCGCTGGCCATCCTCGTCCCCGACGAGACCCACTACTGCGTGAAGCGCGCCGCCCAGATCCTCGGGCTCGGCAAGAGCGGCATCTTCGCCATCCCGGTCGACGACCGGTTCAGGCTCCGCCCCGAGGCGCTTCCCGAGACGTTCGCGACCGCGGAGCGAACCGGACGGCAGGTGTTCGCCGTCGTCGCGAGCGCGGGGTCGACCTCCACCGGCGCGTTCGACCCGCTCGAACCGGTCGCCGAGTTCTGCCGCCAGCGCGGCCTGTGGTTCCACGTCGACGGAGCGCACGGCGCATCGGCGGTCCTATCGCCGAAGTACGCGCACCTCGCGACCGGCATCGGGCGTGCGGACTCGCTGGTCTGGGACGCGCACAAGATGATGCTGCTCCCGGCGCTGATCACCGCGGTGCTCTTCCGGGATGGACGGCGCTCCTACGAGGCGTTCTCCCAGCGGGCGGACTACCTGCTGCGCCACGGCTCACAGGGCGAGTGGTGGAACCCGGCGCACCGGACCCTCGAGTGCACCAAGCGGATGATGGGCCTCGAGCTGTGGGCCGCGCTCACCCTGCACGGCACACGGATGTTCTCTGACTACGTGACCCGGATGTTCGACCTGGGGCGCACCTTCGCCGCGATGCTCGACGACGCGGACGACTTCGAGCTGGCCGTCGCGCCGGACTGCAACATCGTCTGCTTCCGCCACGTCCCGGACGACTTCCAGGACCTGGACGGGCACCAGGAGAGGATCCGGGCCCGCATCCTCGCCGAGGGCAGCTTCTACCTGGTTCAGACCCGGCTCCGGGGGCACGTCCACCTCCGGGTGACGCTGATCAACCCGCTCACCACCGAGGCGGACCTCGAGGCACTGCTGGCCGCCATCCGCAGGGCCGCCTCGGGCGACTTCCCCGTCGCGTCGGGCAAGGACGAGCTCTCCGAGAGCTGAGGCCCTCCGCGAGCGAGTTTCACCGCCCGGTCCTGGGACGACGTGGCCCGCAGGTGAGCCGTCTGCCGGGCAGTCCCGCACCTGCCGGCCGTCGGTCCGCGCACTTCGGGGCCCGCCGGGTGGCCCGGCCGGTGCAATGCTGTCCCGACCATGCCGAGCCGACCGCCCTTCATCGTCTCGCCGGCCGACGTCCCCGAGACGCGCCACAGCTACCCCAACAGCGATGAGCAGCTGGCCCCCTCCCGCGCCATCGGCCGGAAAGCGGGCCTGCGCGCCGTGGGTCTCCACCTCATGCGCCTGCTCCCCGGAACCCGCTCCTCCTGGCCGCACGCCGAGTCCAGCGAGGAGGAGTTCGCCTTCGTCGTGTCCGGCGAGGTCGACGCGTGGATCGACGGCGAGCTCTTCCGGATGAAGGCCGGCGACCTCGCGGCGTTCCCCGCCGGCACCGGCATCTGCCACGCCTTCCTCAACGACGGAGACCAGGAGGCGGTGCTCCTCGTCGGCGGCGAGGCGGACAAGGAGGAGAACCGCATCTTCTATCCGGTGAACCCGAGCCGGAAGACCGACCTCCCAGCGCGCCGCTGGTGGCACGACGTTCCCTCCCGTCCGCTCGGCCCACACGACGGCCGGCCGCGACGCCGCTGACCCATGGGCGCTCTTCTCCAGGACCTCCGCTACGGCCTGCGCAGCCTCGAGCGCCGCCCCGGGTTCGCAGGGGTCGCCATCCTCACGCTGGCGCTCGGCATCGGCCTGAACGCGGCGGTGTTCACGGTGGTCGACGCGGCGCTGGTCCGCACCGTTCCCTACGCCGAGCCGCAGCGACTGGTGCACCTCTGGCAGGTCCAGGACGACGCCGAGCGCCGGCCCTTCCCCTTCGCCTGGCAGACGCTTCGCGAGCTCCAGACCTCCGGGCTGTTCGCCTCGGTCGGCGGCTACTCGGTCGCGCCGGTAGCCTGGACGGGTCGCGCCGAGCCGGAGGAGCTGCCGGCCCTGCTCGTGACCGCGAGCTTCCTCGATGTCCTCGGCGTGCGGCCAGCGCTCGGACGCGGCTTCCTCCCTGGCGAGGACGAGGCCGGCGGTCCGCGCGCCGTCGTGCTCACCGACGCCTTCTGGCGGGCGCGGCTGGGAGCAGATCCCGGGGTGCTCGGGACGACGCTGAGCCTCGGCGGCGAGCCCACCACCGTCGTCGGCGTCCTCCCCGCGGGCTTTCCCTTCGCGCCCGCCGGCGACGCGCGCGTCGTCCTCGCGGTCCAGCCGCAGGGAGACCGGGCCACTCGCCGCAACCTGAACTGGATCCGCGGCATCGCCCGGCTGCGGGACGGCGCCACCGTCGCGCAGGCACGGAAGCAGCTCGCGGCGTTCGAGGATGGCGTGCGGGCGCGGTTCCCGGACGCGCTGGGGGGCGTGGCCAGCGACGTGGTCCCGCTCCGCGACGAGCTGGTGGGAAAGGTCGAGCCGGTCCTCGTCCTGCTCTTCGTCTGCGTCACCCTCGTGCTGCTCGTCGCCTGCGTCAACGTCGCCAACCTCCTCCTGGCCCGGGCCGCCGGCCGACAGAAGGAGCTCTCGGTCCGCATCGCGCTCGGCGCGGGACGGCGGCGGCTCGTGCAGCAGCTCCTCACCGAGAGCGGGCTGCTCGCCGTCGCCGGCGGCGCGCTCGGCCTCCTCGCCGCGAAGCTGAGCCTTCCACTGCTGCTCGCCGGCATCCCCGCCCGGGACCGCGCCGGGATGCCCTTCCTCGAGCGACTGGACGTCGACGGTCGGGTCCTCGGGTACGGCGCCGCCGTCGTCCTCCTCACCACCTTGCTCTTCGGCCTCCTCCCGGCCCTTCGCGCGTCGCGACCGGAGCTGCAGGGCGCGCTCAAGGATGCGCCGCCGACCCGGTCGGGCCCGCTGCGGCACCGCGTTCGCGACGTCCTGGTCGCGGTGGAGATCGCGCTGGCGGTCATGCTGCTCGGCTCCGCGGGGCTCATGGGAAAGAGTCTCCTGCGCGTGCTCTCGAGCGACCCCGGCTACCGCCCCGAGGGAGCGGTCGGACTCGAGCTCGCCATCGCTGCGGCGGGCACGCAGGCACCGGACCGGATCGTCACCCTGAAGGCGAAGGTGCAGGACGCGGTCGCGTCCGTTCCCGGCCTCTCCGGCGCCGCCCGGGTGAACCGGATGCCCGGCACCGGCAACGCCGGCTCGCACAGCTTCGTCCGCCCCGACCGCCCGCGCCCGACCGGGCCCGAGCCCGACGCGTACTACCGGGAGGTCAGCCCGGGCTACTTCCGCACGCTGGGCATCGCGCTGCTGGGCGGCCGCGACTTCGGCGCGGAGGACGTCCGCGGTGCCGCGCCGGTGGTCATCGTCAATCGCGCGCTCCAGCAGCGGTACTTTCCAGACGAGGACGCGGTCGGGAAGTCGATCCGGCTCGTGTCGTCGGACGTGCCGCTGACCATCGTGGGTGTCGTGGCGGACCAGACGCTCGGCGGGCTCGACGAGGCACGGCCGCCCATCCTCTATTACCCGGACACGCAGGCAATCTCCCCGCGCTGGGCGCTGATGATCCGCTCGGCCCGTCCGGGGATCTCGGAGGAGGTCCGGCGCGCCGTCCGCGAGGCGGCGCCCGGGCTGGTTGTCGGCCCCGCGCGCACGCTGGACGACGTCCTCCAGCAGGCCCCGACGATGTTCCTCCGCCGATATCCCCCGTTCCTCCTCGGGGTCTTCGCGGCGGTCGCCCTGACGCTGGCGTGCGTCGGCATCTTCGGGGTGGTGTCCTTCGGCGTGGCGCAGCGCACCCGCGAGTTCGGCGTGCGGATGGCGGTGGGCGCGGTTCCGTCGGACATCGTGCGGCTGGTGCTCCGCGCGAGCAGCGCGCCAGTGCTCGCCGGGGCGGCCGCGGGAGTCGTCGGCGCGGTCGTGCTCGCCACCGTCTTCCGGAGGCTCCTCTTCGGCGTCGCGAGCTCCGATCCGCTCGTCCTCGCCGGGGTGGTGGCGCTGCTCGCGGCGGTCGCGGTGGTCAGCGCGCTGCTGCCGGCGCTGCGCGCCTCCCGGGTGGATCCCGCGGTGGCGCTGCGCTCGCTCTGAGCGCCTGCCAGCGCCCGGCGACCTCGGGTGGTCAGCGAGCGGCTCTCCCGAGCGGGGCTATCCCGGCCCCGGGCGGTCGGTCCCGGAAGCGGGATCGGCGACTCCTTCGAGCGGCTCGCCCAGGCAAGGCAATCAACCCTGGACCGCGGCGTGCCCCTTGCACCGCGCGGGACCGGAGGAGCACCGATGGCGAGGAATGGGACGCAGGGTGAACGGGCGACCGGGACCGGGAGCGCCTTCTCCGGCCTCCTGCGCGACGCGGCCTACGCCCTGCGCCAGCTCGGGCGGACCCCCGGGTTCACCGCCGCCGCGATCGGCACCCTCGCCCTCGGCATCGGCGCCACCAGCGCCATCTTCAGCCTCGTCTGGGCGGTGGTGCTGAAGCCGCTGCCGGGCGTCGACCCTCAGCGCACCGTGGCCGTCGAGTCGCTGTTCGAGGGCCACCCCGGGGGCGTCTCCGCCGGAAACTTCACCGACTGGCAGGCCAGGGCCACGCAGCTCGAGCGGCTCGCCGCGGTGGATGGAGCCAGCTTCAACCTCAGCGAGTCCGGTCCTCCGGAGCGGGTCGCCGCGGCGCGCGTCTCGAGCGGCTTCTTCGACGTGTTCCGGACCGCTCCGCGCCTGGGCCGGACCTTCGTTCCGTCGGAGGACGTCCCGGGTCAGGACCGCGTGGTCGTGCTCTCCGAGGGGCTCTGGCGGCGGCGCTTCGGTGCGGACCCGGACGTGCTCGGCCGCGGTATCCGGCTCGGCGGCGACAGCTACACGGTGGTGGGGGTGATGCCGGCGCGGTTCGACCCCCTCCTCGATCAGACGCAGCTCTGGGTGCCGCTCGCGCTGACGCCGACGCAGCGGGCCCAGCACGACGAGCACTTCCTCCAAGTCGTCGGGTCCCTCAAGCCTGGCGTCACCCGCGAGCGCGCGCAGCGCGAGATGGACGGCGTCGCCGCGCAGCTGGCAAAGGAATACCCGGGCCAGAACTTCGGGCGGAAGGTGCGCATCACGCCGCTCGGCGCATTCCTGGTCGGAGACACCGCCCAGCAGCTCTTCATCCTACTCGGGGCGGTCCTGCTGGTACTGGTCATCGCCTGCCTGAACGTGGGGAATCTCCTGCTCGCCCGCGGCACCGCGCGGACACGCGAGCTCGCGGTCCGTGCCGCGCTCGGTGCAGGGGCGCGGCGCATCGTCCGCCAGCTGCTCACCGAGAGCGTGGTCCTCGCCGTGCTCGGCGGAGCCGTCGGGGTGGCGCTCGCGTCGGTGCTGGTCCAGCTGCTGCGCGCCGCCGCGCCCGCCGACGTGCCGCGCCTGGGGGAGGCATCCCTCGACGGCGTGGTGCTGGCCTTCGCCCTCGTGGTCTCGCTCGGCAGCAGCCTCCTCTTCGGGGCGGTGCCTGCGCTTCGCGCTGCCCGGACGGATCTGCACGCCACGCTGCAGCGCGCGGCCGCGGCCCAGACCGGCGGTGGGAAGGACCGGCTCCGCGGAGGGCTCATCGTCGTCGAGGTGGCGCTCGCCTCGGCGCTGCTGGTGGGCGCCGGCCTGCTGGTGCGGACCGCGCTCTACCTCGGTACGGTCGAGCCGGGGTTCCGCCCTCATGGGTTGCTCAGCGCCCGTCTCTCGCTGCCGCCGGGCGTGTACGACGGGCCTGCGGCATCGACCGCCGCGTTCGAGCGCGTGGTGAGCTCGCTCGAGGCCATGCCGGGGGTCGAGGCAGCCGCGGTGGTGACCGCGGTCCCGCTGAGCACCTGGCAGGCGAGCAACGGCCTCGTCCCCGAGGGGAAGACCTTCGACCCGGAGAACCGGATCAACTCGCTGCTCCGGGTGACGACGCCCGGCTACCTCCAGGCGATGGGGCTCAAGCTGCTCCAGGGCCGGTTCATCGACGCGACCGACGTCGCCGGTTCCGAGCGGGTGATGGTCGTCTCGCGGGCGCTGGCCAGGGCGGCGTTCCCCGGCCAGGACCCCATCGGCAAGCGCATCGACTGCTGCGAGGGCGGCCCCGAGCACATCGTCTGGAAGACGGTGGTGGGCGTGGTGGAGGACGTGCACACCGCGGGACCCGCGGGGCGCATCCAGCCGGAGTTCTACCTGCCGCTCACCCAGGCCCCGCCGCTGTCCTGGCAGTGGACCCAGCAGACGATGAGCGTGGTGGCCCGGAGCTCCGAGGGCGACGCCAGCAGGCTCGTCCCCGGGATGCGAGCGGCGGTCGCACGGGTGGACGGGGCCCTCCCCCTCTACGACGTCGCGACGATGGAGACCCGCCTCCGCGACTCCACGGCCGTCTACCGGTTCCTGCTGCGCCTGCTGGGGGCCCTCGGGGTCAGCGGGCTGCTCCTGGCGGCCATCGGCGTATACGGGGTGGTGGCCTACTCGGTGGCCCAGCGGCGGCGGGAGATCGGCATCCGCATGGCGCTCGGGGCCACCGCCCGCGAGGTGCTCCGGCTCGCGGCCCGCACGGGGCTCAGGCCGGTTGCCCTCGGCCTGCTCCTCGGCGTGGTGCTGTCACTGCTGCTCGGCCGCGGCCTCGCCGGTGTGGTGCGCGGGGTCGACACGACGGACGTCGTGACGCTCGGGGCCGTCTTGCTCCTGCTCCTCGCCGCCTCGGTCGTCGCGGTCGTCGTGCCCTCGCGGCGCGCGGCGCGGGTCCATCCGTCGGAAGCGCTCGCCGCGGAGTGACACCGGCGCGGATGGCGACGCGTCCGGCGGAGCGCCTGTCAGACCCCTGAGCGATGTTCGATCCCCTGCCTCCGGAGTTCCTGGAGGCGTCGCGGAACGATCAGGGGACGCCATGACCGTGGAGACCAGGGGAGTCACGGTGCACCACCAGCCCTTGAGTGTTGGAGAACAAAGCCCCCCTACAGGTTGAGCTTTTGAGCGGTCAGGCGCTTGACAGCCTGCTCACTTCTGCCACAATCAGTTCCCGAACCGGCGGCGCCTCGAAGCGCCCGAGATCCTGACGAAACCCAGCTCGCCGCCGGACCCCATTTCCCCGCCCATTCCGCGCCGTTTCAGGGCCTCCCGCCTGCGGGAGTTCCCCGGGATCCGTGCGCCTTCAACGGTTACTTTCAGGAGAGTCCATGGAGCGTGAGCTGAAGTCCCCGGCGTCGAAGGAGCGGAAGCAGGCCAAGGAGCGGAAGGCGGCGGTGCGTGGCGGCCTGAGCATCCCGCGCTACTTCACCACCCCGGGGGTGGACCCGGCCGACGAGATGGCCTGGGAGTACCGGAGCGCCGGCATCACCGGCGAGGACGGCAAGGTCGTCTTCGAGCAGAAGAACATCGAGGTCCCCAAGTCGTGGTCGATGCTCGCGACCAACGTCGTGGCCTCGAAGTACTTCCGCGGCACCCCGGGCACGCCCGAGCGCGAGACCAGCGTCCGCAAGCTCGTCGCCCGGGTCGTGAACACCCTCACCCGCTGGGGCCAGGATGGCGGCTACTTCGCCACCGAGACCGACCGGCTGACCTTCCACGCCGAGCTCACCCACCTCCTGCTGCGACAGAAGGCGGCCTTCAACTCGCCGGTCTGGTTCAACGTGGGCGTCGAGTCCCACCCGCAGTGCTCGGCCTGCTTCATCAACTCGGTCGAGGATTCGATGGAGAGCATCCTCGGGCTGGCCAAGACCGAAGGGATGCTCTTCAAGTACGGCAGCGGCACCGGGAGCAACCTGTCCCCCATCCGCTCGAGCAAGGAGCTGCTCGCGGGCGGCGGGACCGCGTCCGGGCCGGTGTCGTTCATGAAGGGTTTC
>CAZDSB010000589.1:0-2529 GCA_964507515.1 uncultured Myxococcaceae bacterium | reverse complement strand
GATCAGCGCCGATTCGGCCTCCTCGAGGAGGTCGATCCATTTCCCGTTCGTGGCCAGCGCCTGCATCTGCGCGCGCACGTCCTGGGGGAGGCCCGGGAAGGGACAGCGGCCGTCCGGGCCGCGCGGTGGCGGCTGGGTGAGATGGAGCCAGAGCCCGGTGCGCAGCAGCCGGTACGCGGCCGGATCCGCGGGTCCGGCCCGGCGAACGTCCGCCGCCGCCTGGCAGAGCGCTGTCCCGACCTCTCGCAGCCAGCCAGTGGCATCTGCACCGCGCGCGGGGAGGGCGGGCGCCGCCACGCCGGGTGGGGCAGCGGCGGTCGGCGGCGCGGAGGAGGAAGGAGACCCGGCCGACGGGGATGCGGCGGGCGCGGCGGCAGGCGGTGGCGGGGGCGCCTCGGGCGGCAGCTGCAGCCGCATCCGCTCGAGAGCCTCCATCAAAGGGCCGAAGGCCGGCCCGCCCTCGGTCAGGCGGGTGCGGCAGACCTCGGCGAGCCGCTGCGCGGCGGGGACGAGGGCCTCGACGACCTCGCGATCGGCCGCCCCCGGAACGACATCGCCGACGGCGACCGAGACCCGCTGGACGAACCAGCCCACCGCGTTGGCGCGCGCCTTCTGCCGCTTCCCGTCGGGGAAGAGCGAGTCCCAGAACCGGTCGGTCAGCTCGGAGACCAGCACCATCCCCTCGAGCAGACCGGCGAGGCTCTTCTTCGGGGCGAACAGCGCGAACCCCGTGTACGCCGCGAGCAGCATGTCCTTCGATTTGGAGCTGAGGAGCTTCTTGCCCAGCGTGGCGACCTGCAGCCAGTCCACCGCACCGCCGGTCGGCGCCTCGAGCTTCCCGACCTCGAGGACGATTCGCTCGTACTCCGGCTCGTAGCGCGCGCTCGTGCCCGAGGGCGCGGCCGCGGAGATCGGCTCGAGCCACGGCTGCACGCGCTGGGTCAGGTCTTCTCGCGAGAGAGTCACGGTGGGTTCAGCTCTGGAGGAAGGCGGAAAAAAGCTGCCGGAGGGTTCGCCCCGGGTCGCCCACTGCCGCCCGTTGCTCGGGGGTGAGCGCGGCGAGGGCGGCCTCGGCGGCGGTGCGCTGCTGGGTCCGCAGCGGCCAGACGAGGTTGGACCGTGGATCCGGCCGGGCCAGGAGGCCCAGAACCGACGGAGGCGGGACGCCCAAGGAGATCAGCAGGCGCGGAGGCGTGGACTCGGTCCAAAAGAAGGGGGGCGGGCTTCGCCAGCGCAGCACCCTCCGCGCGAGCTCGAGCCACACCGCCGGCCCCTCGCCGGCGAGCGGACACTCCAGGACCACCCGGGCACGGCCCGGGAGCTCGGCCGCTTCCGCCGAGCAGGCGGAGAGGAAGGTGCGAAGCCCGTAGGCGGCGCCGGCGGGCGGCTCGCCCAGTGAGGCCAGGAGTCCCTGAGCGGGCTGATCCAGGAGCCGCTCGGTGAGCTCGTCGGCGAGGTCCCATTCCGCGGGTCCGGGGAGCGGCAGCTCCCGGATGCGCTCGAGGACCTTGGCGGCGGTGAGCGTCGCGGCGTCGCGTCCGAGCCGGGCCACCTCGCCGAGGAACATCGAGAAGGCGAATGGGGCGCGGGGATAGCTCCGCGACAGCGTGCCGGAGTCCACCGGCAGGAAGGCGGCAAAGGGGAACACCCGGCCCACCGCGTCGCGACTTGGCAGGAGCGCTCCCACCGCCGCGGTGCGCGCCTGCGGGACGACGTGGACGAAGCACACCGGAAGGTCGGGGAGCATCGCCTGGGTGCGGTACATGCCTTCCTGCGCCTCCTCCAGCCACCGGGAGAAGTCGACCGCCGCCGGGTCAACCACGTTGGACCGGAGGAAATCGCCCTGGGCGGGAATCTTCCCGTACAGGCTCGCGGTGGAGGCGGTGGCCACTGGGCTCACTCGCAGGCGCGGAGCGGGGTGAGCCCCGGACCGCGGAACACGGCCAGGAAGCTCGATTTCCTCGAGCCCTGGCCGGGGGTGAAGGGCGAATCGCCGCGGACGGGCTTCACGTCGATGAGGACCTCGGAATCGAGCGTGGGGACTCGCCAGGAGAGGGTGAACATGCCCGGCGTGGAGCCACGCACCGTGCCTTGCTCGAAGAGGCGGAGCAGGCCCCAGTCGCCGTCCTGCTGGATGACCTCCACCTTGCCGCGCGGATCTCGGACGCGGATCGACGCGCCGGGCGTCTTTCCGGGCGACGGCCAGCGGAACGCCCGCCACTCCTCGGGCCCGTTCCGGTACTCGAAGGTGTCGCCGTCGACGGTGAGGGCGACGCTGGCCAGCTTGGGCACCGGGTGGATGTGCACCGAGAACGGGACCTGGGGGTCGTTGCTCGAGGGCGGGAAGAGCGCACGGGTCACCTCGTTGGCGCGGACGAGGTACCCGATGACGTCGGGGGGATAGACGTGCTCCCCGCTGGGGTTCCGGAACCGGTCGCCGGCGCGGACGACGTTCCCCTTCAGGTTGGCGTCGAAGAAGCTCCAGCGCTGGCCGGTCTTGGGCCGGAAGAAGTCCGCCACGTCCGCCAG
>CAZDSB010000588.1:0-11034 GCA_964507515.1 uncultured Myxococcaceae bacterium | reverse complement strand
GACCCGCAGCCGTACCTGCTCCTCGAGGAGCTGGTCGCCGGGATTCTGGAAGCGGACGACCGAGGAGAAGCCGGGCTCCGCCACCGCGCCGCCGAGGAGACCCTCGAGGAGGCCGGGTTCCGCGTCTCCCCCGACGACGTGCAGCCGCTCGGAGGAAGCTTCTTCCTCGCCCCCGGCATCCTCTCCGAGAAGATCCACCCGACCGCGGTCGAGGTGACCGGCCGCCCCCAGGAGACGCCCCGGGGCGACGGCTCGCCGCTGGAGGAGGGCGCGACCCTCCACTGGTGGCCCATCGATGCGCTCCTCGAGGCCTGCCGCACCGGCGCCGTCGAGGACGCGAAGACCGAGATGATGGTCGGCCGTTTCCTCGCCCAGGGGGTGAGGACGACCCCCGGCCACCGGTCGTGACCCACCCGCCCGGCCGGAATTCCCGAGGCTTGCGGCCGGCCTGGCAGGTGCAAGTGCACCCTTTCACCATGTCTTCCGACTCGGATGACCCCCGTCCCGTTCCGGTCCTCGACCTCGTCGGGGCCATCCGGCTCGACCCGGAGTTCCGGATGGAGGATGTGCTCCGCGCCCTCGACAGCATGACGCCCGAGGAGCTCGAGGAGCTGGCCACCCTGCTGGACGCGCACGAGGCCGCGGTCCGGAAGCGCGCCCGCATCCTGTTCAGCTGATCGCCGGAAGGTCGACGGGGTGGGGCGCCCGGCAGTAGACGGGCATCGATGCAGTTCCCTCCCCATCCCGAGTGGCAGCGGGTCCTGACCGACATCCTCGCCGCGGCCCGCGCCGCCGGGCCGGCCGGCGTCGTCGCCTTCGATCTCGACTCGACCCTGCTCGACAACAGGCCCCGGCAGGCGGCCATCGTCCGTGACTTCGCCAGCCGTCACGCCATCACCGCCCTGGAGGGATTCGGCCCCGAGCACCTGGTCACCGGCTTCGACACCCGGGAGGCCCTCGCGCGGGCCGGCCTGGACCCCGAGTCCGTCGCCCGCTGGCTCCCGGACCTCCGCAGGCACTGGGTGGAGCGCTTCTTCACCTCCGAGGCCTGTCTCCACGACATTCCCATCAGGGGCGCCGCCGCCTACGCCCGGCGCGCCCATGCGACGGGTGTGCAGGTCGTCTACCTGACCGCCCGCCCGGAACTGATGCGCCCCGGCACCGAGGAGGTGCTCCGGCGGTTCGGCTTCCCGCTCCCGGGAGGTGGCGTTGCGCTGTGGATGAAGCCGGACGACCCCTCCATCGGGGACGACGACTTCAAGCGCTCGGCCCACGCGCGGCTCGCCTCGCTCGGGCGGCTCGTCGCGGCCTTCGACAACGAGCCCGGCCACGTGAACGACTTCCGGCAGACCTTCCCCGAGGCGGAGATCGTCCTGGTGGCGACGGGGCACTCGGGAAGGGTCTCCACGCTCGCCCCGCGGGTCAGCGTGGTGCCTAACCTGGAGGTCGATCCGGAGAGCTGAAACGCCCCGGAGGCGTCGCCGCGGCGCGGCAAGGGCCGGATCCCTTGGAAAATCGGGGCCCGGCTCGATATGCACCGCCCCGGCATGGCACCCCAGTACTCCAAGGACCTGCTCCTCACGATGTACCGGAAGATGTACCTCATCCGGCGCTTCGAGGAGCGCGCGGCGCAGAGCTACCAGCAGGGGAAGATCAACGGCTTCTGCCACCTGTACATCGGGCAGGAAGCCGTCGCCGTCGGGACGACCGAGGCGCTCCGCCCCGACGACTACCAGCTCGGCGCCTACCGCGATCACGCCTACCCCCTGACCCGCGGCGCCGACGCCGGGATGGTCATGGCCGAGCTGTTCGGCCGCGCCACCGGCTACTGCAAGGGCAAGGGCGGCTCGATGCACATCTTCGACGTCGAGCACTTCGTGCTGGGCGGCTACGGAATCGTCGGCGGGCAGATCCCGCTGGCGGCCGGGCTGGCTTTCGCCTCGCGGTACCGAGACGACGGCCGGGTGACCGTCTGCTACTTCGGCGAGGCTGCCGCGAACCAGGGCGCCTTCCACGAGACGCTCAACATGGCGTCGAAGTGGTCGCTGCCCGTCATCTTCCTCTGCGAGAACAACCGCTACGGGATGGGCACCGCCTTCGCCCGCGTCTCGCCGCTGCCCGAGGTCTACAAGCGCGCCGCCGCCTACGGCATCCGCGGCGAGCCTGTGGACGGCATGGACGTGCTCAAGGTTCTCGAGGCGGTGAAGGACTGCGCCGCCCACGCTCGCTCCGGGAAGGGCCCCGTCCTCCTCGAGGCGAACACCTATCGCTATCGCGGCCACTCCATGTCCGACCCGGCGACCTACCGGACCAAGACCGAGGTCGAGAAGGAGCGGAAGGGAGACCCCATCCCGAAGCTCCGCCAGTACTGCGTGGAGGCCCTGAAGATCCCCGAGTCCGACTTCGAGAAGATCGACGCCGAGGTGAAGGCCCAGGTGGACGCCGCGGTGAAGTTCGCCGACGAGTCGCCGGAGCCGTCCCTCGACGAGCTGCACGAGGACGTGATGGTGGAGCCCGGCGAGCAGGACGTGCGGCCGCGTGAGCGCGTGCTCGGGATGAAGGTGGAGTGGCCCCGCTGGCCTGGGCCGAAGGACTACACCGTGACCTGGGACCTCGAGCCTCGCGAGCAGGCCGAGGAGGCGGAAGAGAACGCCGGGCTGAAGCAGCCGGCACGGGCCTGACGACGAGAGCGACGAGGACGACCGACCGATGCCCGAGATTGCATGGCGCGAGGCGCTGAACCAGGCGCTCTCCGAGGAGATGGAACGCGACGTCAACGTCTTCCTGATGGGGGAAGAGGTGGCGCGCTACAACGGCGCGTACAAGGTGAGCCAGGGGCTGCTCGACAAGTTCGGGAGCGCCCGGGTGGTGGACGCGCCGATCAGTGAGCTGGGCTTCGCCGGACTCGGCGTGGGCGCCGCGATGGTCGGCCTGCGGCCGGTGATCGAGATGATGACCTGGAACTTCGCGATCCTGGCGATGGACCAGATCGTCAACAACGCCGCCAAGCTCCGCCACATGGCGGGTGGCCAGCTGCGGTGCCCGATCGTCTTCCGCGGGCCGAACGGCGCGGGCGGGCGGCTGTCGTCGCAGCACAGCCAGTCGCTGGAGGCGAACTACGCGCACTTCCCGGGGCTCAAGATCTTCGCGCCCTCCACGCCGGCGGACGCCAAGGGCCTCCTCAAGGCGGCGATCCGGGACGACAACCCGAGCATCTTCCTCGAGGCCGAGCTGCTCTACGGCGTGAAGGGCGAGGTCCCCATCGGCGAGCACGTGCTGCCCATCGGCAAGGCAGCCTTGAAGCGCGAGGGCAAGGACGCGACGATCATCACCTGGTCGCGCATGTACTACCTTGCCGAGCAGGCGGCGCAGATGCTGGAGAAGGAAGGCATCCACGTGGACCTGATCGACCTGCGAACCCTGAAGCCGCTCGACGAGGAGACCATCCTCACCTCGGTCCGGAAGACGAACCGTGCAGTGGTGGTCGAGGAAGGGTGGAGCTTCTGCGGGGTGGGCGCGCAGATCGCGGACATCATCCAGGAACAGGCCTTCGACGATCTCGATGCGCCGGTGGAGCGGGTGACCGGGCTAGACGTGAACCGCAGCTACGCGGCGGTGCTGGAGAAGGCGACCGAGGTCTCGGCCGAGCGGATCGTCGCGGGCGTGAAGAAGGTGATGTACCGGGAAGAGGGGAACTGACGATGGCCACCGAGATTCAGCTCCCCGCGCTCTCCCCGACGATGACCGAGGGGAAGATCGTCAAGTGGCTGAAGAAGGAAGGGGACAAGGTCTCCTCCGGTGAGGCGATCGCCGAGGTCGAGACCGACAAGTCCAACCTCGAGGTCGAGGCCTTCGATGACGGGGTGCTGCTCAAGATCATCGTTCCGGAGGGCGCGACCGGAAAGGTGGGCGCGCCGATCGCGGTCATCGGGCAGAAGGGCGAGAACGTCGAGGCCTCGGCCGCTCCCGCGAAGGCGGCCCCCGCGGCTGCTCCGGCGCCCGCTGCGGTGGCACCGAAGCCTGCGCCGAAGCCCGCGGCTCCGGAGGCGCGCCGGGAGATGCCGCAACCCGAGGAGCGCGGTCAGAAGCCGGGCGGCCCCGCGCAGGTCGTGCCGATCCGCCGGGCCGAGGAGCCCGCGCCAACGGTGTCCGACGACAACGGGCGGCTCCGGGCGTCACCGCTGGCGAAGCGGATGGCGCGCGAGGAGGGGCTCGACCTGGCCGCCGTCCAGGGCTCGGGTCCGAGCGGACGCATCGTGAAGCGCGACGTCGAGGCCGCCATCGGACAGGCCGGTCAGGCGGCGGTCGCGAGGGCGCCGGCGCCCGTGCCCGCGGGTCGTCCCGCTCCGGTGCCGACCTTCGGCCGCCGCGAGCCGGAGGTCATCCCCATCTCCGGGATGCGCAAGGTCATCGGCCAGCGCATGGCCGAGGTGAAGCCGGGCGTGCCGCACTTCTACGTCACGGTCGACATCGAGATGGAGGAGGCGGCGAAGGTTCGCGAGCAGGCCAAGGCGGCCGAGGTGAAGGTCTCGTTCAACGATCTCATCGTGAAGGCGGCGGCTCTGGCGCTCCGCCGGCAGCCGAAGGTCAACGTCTCCCTCCAGGGTGACCGGATCCTGCAGTTCCACACCGCGGACGTCGGCATCGCCGTGGCGATCGAGGACGGGCTGATCACGCCGGTCATCCGCGACGCGGACCAGAAGTCGCTGGGGACGATCGCGGCCGAGGCGCGCGAACTGGCCGAGCGGGCGCGGCGGAAGGCGCTGAAGCCCGAGGAGTACGCGGGTGGCTCGATCACCATCTCCAATCTCGGAATGTTCGGCGTCGACTCGTTCATCGCGGTCATCAACCCACCCCAGGCGTCGATCGTGGCGGTGGGTGCGGTGATGGAGAAGGCGGTGGTACGGGAGGGCAAGGTCGTGGCGCGCAAGATGATGTCCGCGACCTTCTCCGGCGATCACCGCATCGTCGATGGCGCGCTCGGGGCCCAGTACCTCCAGGAGCTGAAGGCCCTGCTCGAGCAGCCGACGAAGCTCCTGTTCTGAGCGGACGTGCTCGGCGCCGCGCTCCTGGTCGTGTCGCTGGTGGCTGCGGCGCCGGCCGAGCGCGGAGGCTGGCTCGAGGGAGAGGGTCGGCACATCCGCTACGGGATCGCGGGCCGCGGCGTTCCCGTGCTGCTGATCCACGGCGGCCTGGTGGACTCGCGGATGTGGGACGACCAGGTCGCGACCCTGTCGGCGGGCCACTGCACGATCCGCTACGACCAGCGCGGGTTCGGTCGCTCCGCCGCGGCGAAGACCGCGTACTCGCCGGTGGAGGACGTGAAGGCGCTGCTGGACAAGCTGGGGGTCCGGAAGGCGGTGGTGATCGGACTCTCGTACGGTGGCCAGGTGGCGATCGATTTCGCGCTCGAGCACCCCGACCGCGTGCTGGCCCTGGTGACCGCCAGCGCGACCGTGCGGGGACAACCGATGGAGACCGTCGGTGACCGCCCGGCGATCCACGCGGCGCTGAAGGAGCGCGGGACCGCGGAGGCGGTGAAGCTCTGGCTCGAGGATCCGGCGTTCGTCACCGCCCGCGACATGCCGGCCGTCCAGGAGCGGATGCGGCGAATGCTGACCGAGAACGTGAAGGGCTGGGGCGCGGCGCGTCCGGAGCTGGTGCGCTGGCCGTCGCGCGTGCCGGCGGAGCATCTCGAGCAGATCCCGGTGCCGACCCTGGTGCTCCGCGGTGGCCTGGAGAACCCGAACATCGTGGCCGCCGCGGATCTGCTCGCCGAGAAGATTCCGAAGGCCACGCTGCGGATCATCCCGGCCGCGGGTCACCACCTGAGCATGGAGGCGCCGGAGCAGTTCGACGCGGCGGTGCTCAGCTTCCTCCGGGCGGCGGGGATCGATGTGGCTCAGCCGACGAAGGGCGAGGGCGCCTGCGCCTGAGGCCGCACCGTCTCCGAACGACCCTCGGTTCGGAACGCTCGAGTTCCCATGGAGCAGCTTCGTCCGCGTTGTCACCCCAGGGGATGCCGTGTTCTAGAGTTCCCCTCATGGGGGGAATCGCGCCAGGGTCAACCGGGGCAAAGGCCCTCGCCCTCGCCGTCATCGTCCTTGCGGGCGGGTGTGCGCATTCGACGCGGCCGGAGTGTCCGGCCCCCGAGGCCTCCAAAGCGCCGCGCTCGCCGAACGAGGAATACTTCCGTCGTGTGAAGGCCCGGGTCAACCAGAGCTGGAATCCCACCGCCGCTGCGAAGGCGCACGACCCTCGAGGAGTGCTGTTCGGGACTCGCGACCGGTACGTGATCCTGAACGTCACGCTCGACGCGGCGGGTGGAGTCTCGGCGATGGAGCTGGTCCGTTCCTCCGGTGTGGGCTTTCTGGACGAGGAGGCGATGGACTCCTTCCGCCGTGCTGCCCCGTTCGAGGCTCCTCCCGCCGGCGTCCTGCGTCCGGACGGGACGGTGCGCTTCCCGTTCGGCTTCTACATGGAGGCTCCGGGGACGCCGCCGCGATGCGGTGACGGCATCGACGAGTCCTGAACACGCCCGAGAGCGACGGCTCAGTCCGCGCCGCGCTCGGCGGCAATCTCCTCCGCGACGTCGTTCTCCTCGTCCTCCTCGGCCTTGGAAGCGTCCACTGGCTCTCCCGCATCCCGGGCGAGGCGGGTCTCCGCATCGTCCGGCGCCGGCAGCGGCAGGCCGTCGGCCGACTCGGCACGATTCGCCTCGGCGAGATCGGCCGTTCGCGGGGCCTCGTCGGGCGCGTCGTTGCCCTCCCGCCTCACGGACCGCCCCGCTCCTGAGCCCGGTTCGACGGCAGCTCCTCCTCGAGCGGGTCCCCGTCGGAGTTGACATCCCGCTCCGGCACGTCTCCCTCGCCGCTCTCGGCCGAGCGCTTCATCCCGTCGTCATCGGCCGGCGGGATGCTCGACTGCGTGGACGGCTCTCCGTCCTCGGGCGCACGTCGGACCGTCTCGTTCTGCTCGTCGGGCTTCCTCGGGTCTGCCACGGGCACCTCCTGGGGATGGAGGAAGCTGTGGCCTGACGCGATGCCCTGCCAGCGGGGTCCGGTCGGGCGCCGGGAGAGCGAACGGCCCTACGCGGCAGCCTCGCCCGACCTCTGCGGCGCAGCCAGGGCGGGGAGGCGGATGCGGAAGGTGGTCCCGAGGCCCGGCTCGGAGGTGACCTCCAGCGTCCCTCCGGCGCGCTGCACGATGCTCCACACCATCGTCAGCCCGAGGCCGATGCCCTGGGCGCCACCGCGGGTGGTGAAGAACGGCTCGAAGATGCGCGCCAGGTGCGCGGCGGGGATGCCCGGACCGTCGTCCTGGACCTCGATGGCCACCGCGCCCTGCTCGTCGAGCGTCCGCGCCTGGATCGACCCGGACGGCGCCGCGAGACGCGCGTTCCGGACCAGCTGGACCAGGGCCTGCTCGAGCTGCCCGGGAATCACCAGCACCCGGCCAGTGCTGTCGGTCCGCAGCGCCACCGACCCGGCTGCCTCTCCGAGCTCGGTCTGGACGGCGCGCCGGAGACAGGCGCCGGGGTCCACCCTCTCGGGCCGGGCCACGTCCTGGCGGGCGAGCTCCCGCAGCCCCTTGACGATCGCGCCGATCCGCTTCGCGCCACCTTCCACGTCTTGGAGCAGCTCACGGAGGCTCGCCGCCAGATCGCGCACCTGCACCTCGGTGAGGGCCCGGACGGCCCCGGCGGCGTCTCCCTTGCCACAGAGGCGGGCGGCGCGCTCGATGGACCTGGCACCGGACTCGAGCTCGTCGGCCGCCTCCCGGAGCGTCGAGAGGTCTCCGAGGATGGTCTGCAGCGGCGCCTGGATCTCGTGGGCCGCGCCCTGGGCGAGCTGCCCGAGCGAGACGAGCCGCTCGCTCTCCCGGAGCCGCGCCTCGAGCGCGCGATGCGCCGTCACGTCGCGGTAGTGGACCACCACCGCCTCGGCGTCGCCGCCGGCATCGGTGCGGAACCCGCTGAAGCGGACGGCCCGCCCCCGGGGGAGCGCGATCTCCGCGCTGAGCTCGGGGCTGCCGGTGGCCAGCGGACACCCGACGCACGGCGCCTCCCTCCCCGCGAGCAGCTGGTGGCAGGTCTTCCCGGGGACCTGAGTGATGGGGACGCCGGCGGCCTCGGCATAGGCGAGGTTTGCCCGGCGAATGACGAAGCCGTCCTGCAGCGCGATCGGCTCGCGGATGGCGTCGAAGGTGCGCTCCCACTCGCGCTTGGCGTGCACCACCGCCCGTGTGCGCAGCTCGATCTTCGCCTCCAGCGCGGCGTTGGCGGCGAGGATCTCGCTCTGCGCCTCGTGGAGCCGGGCCGTGTTCAGGGCCCCTGCGAGGGCAGTCGCGACCTGCGAGCCCCAGCCGGCGAAGCGCTGCCGATCCACGTCGGTGAAGGCGGGGCGCCCGGGGCGGCGGACCGCCTCGAGGACGCCCACCAGCTCGCCGGCGCGGACGAGCGGGATGGCCAGCATCGCGCCCGGCTCGGCTCCGTCGCGCCGGCGGGTCGCCTCGCGCCAGCTCTCCGGGACCTCGCCCTCGCCGCGGCTCACCGGCGCGGCGTCGGCGGCGCAGGCGCCGGCCAGCAGCTCGCCGATGGGCATCGACGCGGGAGGCGCGGGGAGCGCCGGATCGGCCGCGCCGAGGACGAGCGTGGTGTCGTCACCGATGCGCCAGCAGAGCACCCGGTCCGCCTGCACCAGGCCGCGGACACGGCGGACGGCCTCCCAGGCGATCTCCTCGGGTGCGCGAAGGACATGGAGCGCCTGCACCTCGGCGGAGAAGCGCTCGGCCTCCGCCAGTCGCTGCTCGATGGTGGGCGCGACGTGCGTCTGGGCCGGCTCCTGGCCGCGCCCCGAGCGGGCCTCGCGCAGCAGACGGGGGATGTCCTCCGCGCGCTGCACGGCGAGGACGCCCGAGGGAAGAGCCCGGGGCGGCGGGCCCTCCGGCACGTGGAGCACGGCGGTCGCTCCGGCAGTCACCACCCGCGAGAGCAGGAGCCGCCAGAACGGCACCGGCTGGGCGACCACCGCCTCCGCGACGGCCGTGGCGAGGAGGCCCAGCACGTCGTCGGGCGCGCAGGGTCTCGGATCGACTCCGCCGTTGCGGAGTGCCTCCAGCAGCGCCGGGGAGGGCGTGTCGGGGCCGACGACGAGGACCGGCAGGGTCGGCTCCATGGAAGGGCGAGGGCGGGTCAGCCGACGGCGAGCGCCGCCTGCTCCTCAGTGTCGTCGAGCAGGATGGAGCCGGTCGCGTCGCGAACGAGGTGGAGCTCGGCGTCGGCGCGAGCGATGGCCTGGCGAATCTCACCTTGCACGCGGTCCAGCAGCCGCGAGTTGTCCCGCTCCCGCTGGCGCCGGTCCACGGCGGCCCGGATCACGCCCCGGAGCTCGACCCCATCCCAGGGCTTCACCAGGAACCGGTAGACGTCCCCGTGCTCCATGGCGTCCACGGCGGTGCCCAGTCCGGCCGGGGAGGTGAGCAGCACGCCCAAAGTCTGGGGCTGGATGCGGCGGATCTCGTGGAGAAGGGCGAGCCCGGTGCCGTCGGGGAGGGCCGTGTCGGCGAGGACCACGTCGATCGACTCGCGGGCGACGACGGCCAGGGCGTCCTTCAGGCACGAGACCTCGAAGAGCCGGTGGGCCTCGTGATCGAGGGTGTTGTGGAACGCGTCGGCGCTGCGCGCGTCCCCGGCGACGATGAGCACGGTCCGGCTGTAGGTGGCCATGCGGGGGTCTCCTCTGTCCCGTCCGCTCCACGCTTCAAGCGCCGGGCCAGCCAGGCCCCCCAGCAATGGCGGGGTGTTCCCGGAGGAAGGACCGGGGTCCGGTGTTGGGCCCTGGGGTGCGCGGGACCTTGCGAAGTCGGCGCCGGAGGTGCGATGCCGGCGGGGTGCGCGAGTCCCCTCCCACGGAGAGCAGGAGCCCCTCGGTCGTCTACGTGGACGGGGATCCTCGCCAGCTGCGCCTCTTCGAGGCCGAGTTCGGGGACAGGTTCCGCCTGACGCTGTCGGGGTCGGCCGGGGAGCTGCTGAACCAGGTGGACGCGGCGGCACCGGTGGCGGTCCTGCTCGCGGACCACGCCACCGGCCGCGACATCCTCGATGCGGCGCCGCCGGCGCTGGCCGACACCGAGCGCCTCCTGCTCGCGCGCAGCTGGGAGGTGTCGGCCGCCCGGGCCGCCGTCGAGAGCGGCGCGGCCGCGCACCTGTTCGTCAAGCCCTGGATCCCCGCCGAGCTGAGGGTGGCGCTCGACGACTCGCTGCGGATCTTCGAGCTCCGCTCGCAGCTCCGGCACGTACGGGCGCGCCTCGAGCAGTCGGAGCGGCTCGCCACCCTCGGCCGGGTGAGCGCGGGCATCGCGCACGAGCTGGCGGGTCCGGCGGCCTACGTGGCGGAGAACGCCTCTGCGCTGCGGCGAGAGCTGGCGGAGGTGGCCACCTACGTGCGTCGGGTGAACCGGATCCGGCCGGACGCGCGGGTGCTGGAGAAGCTGCGCGAGCTCGCCGAGATCATTCAGGACGTCGAGGCCGGGGCCGACCACGTCCGTCAGGTGTCGCGTGGATTCACGGGGCAGCTGAGGGCCGACGGGTCGGAGGAGCGGTGCAGCGTTCCGGCGGTCGTCCGGCACGTGAGCAGGCTCGTCCGGCCGGAGCTGCGGGGGCGGGCCGTGCTCTCGGCGGCGGGCGGACCTCTCGAGGTTCGCGCAAGCCCACTGCAGTTGACGCAGCTGCTGATCAACCTGGTCGCGAACGCGGGTCAGGCCTTGGGGGCGATGGCGCGCACCGACGTCGGTCAGGTGAGGGTGCGGTGGATCGCCGTCGGAGACCGGGCGCGGATCGAGGTCGAGGACGATGGACCGGGACTTCCCGATTCGGTGGAGCAAGGGGATCCCGAGCTGCTCTTCAGCACGAAGCCGGCGAGCGCCGGGACGGGGCTCGGTCTGTCGCTGTGCCGGGAGCTCGTGGCGAGGATGGACGGCACCCTCGAGCTCCGGTCGGTCCCCGGGAAGGGAACACTCGCGAGGATCGAGCTC